>CAZDAF010000084.1:0-11836 GCA_964503115.1 uncultured bacterium | reverse complement strand
GCCGTTTCGCTTCGCTGGCGGCCTCGATTTTCGAGGACCCCGCGAGCGTAAGCGAGCGGTAACCAGGTTTTCTTTGCTTACTTTCTTTTTTCCAAAAGAAAGTAAGGCGTTCCGGTCTCGTCGGACTGTCGAAAACTCGGCCATTCGATGCAGTTTGCCGAAGCTATTGTGCGGGATAAAACGCTCCCACGCGGCCCAGGACGATCGGTCGGGCTTGCATTTCGTTTTCAGTCAGGATAAGGCCAACGTCATTTTTTCTCCGTTATGCACAAATCCGACATTCAGGAAACCGCCTTCCAAATCCCACTGACCGGGGGGTAGCGGTTTCCCGTTTATTGTAACCGATGCCGGCCGGTTATCGGTGCGAATGCGAGCGACTACGTTACGCTCCGGCACCTGGAATTTTCCCTCGCGCGGCCCGATTTCGATCAGCACCGTATCTCCGGTTTTGCTTACGGAAAGCGGAGTTTTCGCCCATTCGTCATTTTCGTATTCCATGCTTTCGCCGTCGTCTTCCCACAGATCGAACGATCCCTCGCCCGGAAAGATCAGCAGCGTAAGCGGATCGAGCGGTTTTTCGCCGGTATGCTGCATGATCGGCCCCATCGGCACGCCGGCGCCCTCTCGAACGAAAAGCGGCATCCGCTCGAGCGGCGCGTCGACCTCGAAACGGCCCGGCCCGTCGAATATTTCGCCCGTGGAATACTCGAACCACTTTCCGTCGGGTAAATAAACATCTCGGGACCTCGCGCGACGTTTCATCACAGGCGCCGCCATAATAAACGGCCCCACCATGACCTGATCTTCGATCCGGGCGGCGGAATCGTCGTTCGGGAAATGATATGCAAGCGGCCTCCAGATGGGGTCGCCTTCGCGGTGCGCTTCCCAGACAAGCGAGTAGATGTAGGGCAATAACCGGTATCGAAGTCCTATGTAACGGCGGGCGATTTCCTCGACGCGCTTGCCGAACACCCACGGCTCGTGCCGG
The DNA here is from genome assembly GCA_964503115.1 of uncultured bacterium. Taxonomy (GTDB): domain Bacteria; phylum RBG-13-61-14; class RBG-13-61-14; order CAYWKU01; family CAYWKU01; genus CAZDAF01. The sequence continues at coordinate 10,848 of CAZDAF010000084.1, read as the reverse complement.
GGCGAATATACCACCGTATGGCCCCTGCAAAACGGGTAAAGCGACCCGATTTGCACCCACCGCGCGAACAACTCCCTGCCCGCTTTTCCCACGAACCCGCCGAGGTCCGGGCCCGCAATCGGCTGGCCCGCCAGTCCCATGTTGATAAGCATGGGTATGGTAAGCCTTAAATGCGACCACGTGCTGAAGTTATCGCCGGTCCACACTGCCGCGTATCTCCCCACTCCCGCATAGCCGCTTCGTGTAATGACAAAAGGGCGCTTGTCGGGCCGCAGCCGCTTGAGTCCTTCCCGGGTGGCGCGGTTTTCGAGCAGGCCGTAAACGTTCCGGCATCTCGAATGCGGGGCGGGTTTATTCGCGTGAGTGTGTATCATGTCCTTGCCGTCGTATATTCCCGTCGGTATCACCATATCGCCCAGGTAGAAAGCTCCGTTCCACATGGCGGGCTCGTTCATGTCGTTCCATATACCCTCGATACCCGCATCGGTGTAGGCCCGATGCCGTTCTCCCCACCATTTCCTGACTTCCTCGCGGCCGAAATCGGGCCACCCGGCGCGCAGTGGCCAGCAGTATTTTTCGACGATACCGCCTTTTTCGCTTTTGCAGAAAAAACCGCGCTTCAGGCCGTCGCGCCATACGTCCCATTCGGGGTCTTTTTTAATACCGGGGTCCACTATGCAAATGAGCCGAATGCCCAGCCGCTTCATATCTTCCGCAAGGCCCTTCGGGTCGGGAAACCTGTTGGGGTGAAATGTAAAAACCCTGTACCCGCGCATGTAATGTATATCCATGTGAATAACGTCACACGGGATTTCAAGATCGCGGAACGATCGGGCTATGCGCCTGACTTCAGCATCGGTTTTATAACTATATCGGCACTGGTGGTATCCCATCGCCCAACGCGGCGGCATGGGTATACCGCCGACCAGTTTCATATAGCGCCTTACGACGTCCGGCAACGTCGGTCCGGCGATAAAGTAAACGTTAATTTCACCACCGGCTGCCGACCATGTCCATTCATCGGGCGCCTCTGCGGCGAGGTCGAAGGCGGCGGGGAAAGTGTTATCGAAAAACGTTGCGTATGCACGGCCTTCCTTCAGGCCGATTAGCACCGGGATGGACTGGTAAACGGGATCGCTTGTGGTCAGGTAGGGGGACTGATCGGTGTTTCTCATGCGCCACCGTTTGCCGCGTTTGTTCAGGCCGCCGGTTTTTTCTCCCAGGCCGAGGTAAATTTCTCCCGCCGGCGCGGCCATGCTCCATTGAGGCGATTTGCCTCGAAAGCCGGCGCTTCCCGCCTGAACCGTGTAAGGATTACCATCGCCGTCCTGAAATTCCGCCCGAAATGGATCCTTGCCGATGACAAGACGCGCATCGGCCGTTTTGAAGACAATCGCATCGCCCATGTCCTCGACTTCCGTATCCGGCGCGGGATCGGCTTGATCGACGACGGCATACGAAAAGTCGGACTCGAATTCTCCTCCACGGGCGGCCCTGAGCCGTATCACTCCGGGCATCGGCGAGCTGACTTTCACCCGATCATTATCACATTCGATAACCAAGCAATCGCCGTCGAGCCGGTGAGTTTGCACGGTTCCCAGCGGTTGCAGTGGTTCTATGTAAACCTGTTTTCTTTTCCCGAACATCGATGGTTCCTTTCGCTACATTATTCATTTTGTAGCTAGGTCATTCGTTTGAGTCGTTGTAAATCATTGATAGTGAACTTATCGGACGCGCATGGCAATATCGAGTTATTGTGAGTCATCGGCTCTCCTTCGAGGTCATATCGAGACGCCGTCGTCGCTTTATGGAAAAGCGGCGTGCCGGGTATCGGCGAATATTCCGCGAGGTAGGGCCGCAGTCCCATTTCCTGGACGGTTCGTATGTCTTTTATTACGTCATCGGGTTCCTGTCCCGGCAGTCCGACGAGCAAGTAAGCGCCTACTTCTCCACGTTTCCACCCGGCCTTCAGGAACGCCTCCGCCGTGCGCGGCAGCGATGCCGGGTCGAGTTTTTTGTCCAGCCTCTCTTTTCCGGCTGCGGTAGTTTCGACACCCAGCCTTATGGTGACAAACCCGGCGCGTCTCATCAGCGCCGTCAATTCGTCGTCGATCCCCTTGACGTGGATGGCGTTGGGAGTGTGGAACCGTACCTTCCATCCGAAACGCAGAACTTCTTCGAGTATCGGTATAAGTCTCTTCGATGGCGAAAGAGTCAGCGCGTCGTCATAGAAGGCGAAATCGCGCACGCCCGCTTTGTAAGCCCTGCCGATTTCTTCCACCACTTCTCCGGGCTCGCGTATCGTAAAGTTGCGAAAAATCAACCCCGAAGCGCAGTATTCACAACGGAAAGGACATCCTCGAGACGTCAGGATGGGAGCATATTCGAGACGAGGATAAAGATCAAGCGCCGGAGCGTATAGCGCCTTGCCATCGAGATTGAAACCCAGGACTTCTTCCAGGCTATGGCATTCTTCGGCCGGGCCCGGCGCGACGATGTCCGCTCCGGAATAATTCCGCGCATGTTCGGCGCACAGAGTGGCGTACCCGCCGCCCAGTATGATCGGCATCGAGGGGAATATATCCCGGACGCAAGCTATCGCCTCGAAAGCTCCCGGGTACCAATATGTCATAGTGCAAGTTACCATCGCCGCTTTTGCCGGTCCGGCGGTTTCGATGGCTTGCCGCAACCTGTCCGGTGGCAGCCCGTATCGCTTGAATTTGCGCGGTACGTCCGAAAGCGCGGCGGGTTTGGGTATTTCCCGGGCATAAAATTTACCCCGGCCGTGCGACCGCCTTGCCGGTTGTGGCAAACCTTCGAGAACCGGGTGGCGCGGATCGAGCGCATCCACCGGAACCGGGGCGACGCCGCGTCCCCTCAACGCTTCGGCGATGACCATCAAACCCATCGGCTTGGCCCAGAAGTCATAAGCGGCGAAGTCGTGCACTGGAGGATTTATCAATAGTATTCTTGCTGTAACCTTTTGAGTCATCTCTCGTAAAAAATCAATTTCTCAATCGAGCCTCTTGCAAAAATCGGATTATCATGACACGTGTGTCTCCTATATTTCCGCAGGATCCGCTGAAAGACAAGGGGCTTAAGCCCCTTGTCTCATGTCCCGGGTGGGGATTGCATCCGGTTCCATCTTTCTGCAAAAAGCTCAATCAATTGGATTTCCATCTACATTTTGAGTACAATTGTGACAATCCGGTATGACGGCGTCAATTACAAGTGGGGAAAAATTCAAACGCGCGGCCCTTTTCGCGGCAGTGCTCGTTTTTGTCGGTATTGTGCATCACGGCGTGGTCGAAGCGCCGTTTCATTTCGACGATTACAAGTCATTTGTCTGGAATCCTTCCGTACGCGATACGGGCAATTTGCTCAATTACTGGACCGATCCTCTATTATTCTCAGCCAATCCGCAAAAAGCGATGTATCGCCCGGTGACGATGACCAGCTATCTTCTTAATTACATGTGGCGCGAATACCGCCCCGCCGTCTGGCACCTGACGAACCTTTCACTTCATCTTATCAACGTTTTGCTTGCGATGTTTCTTGCATTGCGCCTGTTGGGTAAAGATTCCCGGGCGGTAGCGGTGGGTTTGATTTTCGGCTGCCATCCCGTGGTGGTCGAGAGTTGCGCTTACGTGTCGGCTCGCTCGGGACTTTTGGCGGCATCGTTCGGGTTGGGAGCGCTTTTGGTTGCCGGAGCCCGTCCGGGCCTTTCGGGCCGGTTTTACAAAACGGCGTTGTCCTTGTTGCTGTTCGTATCGGCGTTGGCGAGCAAGGAAAACGCGGCGGCATTGCCTGGAGTTGCGTTATTGATGGGGATAATTGCAAAAGATCGTCAGGCGCGAAACCAATGGTTGGCCGTGGCGTCCGCCTGGGCGACTCTACTGGTGGCATATCTTGCATGGCGCAAGTGGGGCCTGGCGCTGCCGTCCTTTCCACAACGCCCCGACAGACCGCTTGGCGCACATCTCCTCACGCAATCGTCAATATGGGTGCACTACATAAGACTATTGCTGTGGCCATGGAACATATCGCCGGTTTACGGCATGAGGCGCATTTCAGGGCTTTTCGAGGCTCCATGGGCGGGGATGTTCCCGCCGTGGGCGGCGTTGGCGACGCTGGCGGTGTTTGCAGCGTCTGCGACGGCGGCGATGAAAAAACACCCGGCGGTATTCATCGGGATGGGCTGGTTCTTCTTAACTTTGGCGCCCGAATCGGTGATCCCTCTCAACCAACTGGCGAACGACAGGCGACTCTATTTCCCGATGATCGGTTTGATCGTTGCGGCGGTGAGCATGGGCGCGGTCGCAATCCGTGACCGACCGAAGGTATGGCGCGCGCTGCCCATTGCGGTGGCGGGGTTGTTTTCATTGTCGGCGGTCAGCCATGTAAATCTCTGGAAGTCGAACCTGGCCTTATGGAAACACAGCGTGAAGGTATCTCCCTTGACGTCGGCCACATGGATCAATCTCGGCCGCCATTATGTGGATATCGACATATTGGATAAGGGACTCGCCGCATACCGGGTGGCCTGGATGCTGGAACGCGACAACCCGAACCTTATGAACAATGTCGGCGTTGTTTTGATTAAAATGGAGCGTACCCGCCAGGCCGCCGATTTGTTCTCGATGCTGGTGGAAAAATTTCCGGAGTATCATATCGGGTGGCACAACCTGAGCAGCGTGCTTTATTCGCTGGGGGAATACCGCAATGCCGAGCAGGCGTCGAGAAGGTTGATCGAGCTTGTTCCCGACCACCCCGGCGGCCACCTGAGCCTTGGGAATGCATTGTTCGCAATGAACGACCTCGAGGGTGCGAGAAGAGAATATGCGACGGCCCTCAAACTGGACCCCGAGTTGCAGGAAGCCCGAAACAACCTGCGCATTGTTGAAAAAATGATAACCCCGGACGGGTCACCGTTACGCTCCGATTCGCACTAATAACTTCGTACCGGGAACGGACAAGGGATTTAAATCCCTTGTCCGAACTTCACACTGAAAACCCCGGACCGGTCTCCACTCCATACGGACTTACGCCCCATGCAGGTTTCCGCTACGCTACAATTCGCTCCAGTACGCTTCGATTCGCACTTAGAACTTTAATGGGTTGGGTTGACGGGCAAGTGCGTTATGGTGTATGGTGTACTCGTTTTTCGTTTCAGTAGCGTATATTAGGGACTTTTTTGTCCACACCGAAGGGTGAGGAGTATGCATGCCGGGCATCGGAGTAATAACCAATCCGAAAGCTAAAAAGAACCTCAAGCGGCCCTGGATAAAGGACGCTCTCCAGCGCATAGTCGGGGATGCGGGGCACGTGTATGAAACGCGAAGTTTAGACGAGTTGCCCAAGCTGTGCCACGAACTCATGGAAAAGGACATCGATATACTCGCCGTCAACGGCGGCGATGGAACCACTCACATCACTCTTACTCATTTTATTCCAATTTATCAAAGTAAGAATAAGCCGCTGCCCAAGGTTATGAGCCTTCGCGGCGGTACCATGAACACCATATCAAATTCCATAAAGCACAAGGGCAAGGGCGAAGGCATTCTCGCCGAGGTCGTACGCAAATACAAGGCCGGTGAGACTCTGGATGTGGTGCGGCAACCCATATTGAACATAAATGACAGATACGGGTTCATGTGGGGTTTCGGGGTTGTGGGCAACTTTCTTGAGCAGTATTACAAGGGGACATCTCTTGGGCCGTGGCAGGCTTTTAAAACACTCACCAAAATCGTAAACTCGGCGATATTCCGTACCTCTCTGGCGAAACAGGTGTTCGGAAGTTACCCCACCGTAATGGAGATAGACGGCCGCCGGTGGGAATTTCCCGAATGCAGAGGCATTATGATATGCTCGATAATCGAGATAGGCATCGGCTTCAGGATGGCTTACCGTGCCTATGAGGAGCCGGGCCGGCTCCACATACGCGGAACAACGCTCAAACCTTACCGGTTCGCGCTTTGGGTACCGCATATATGGTTGGGAAAACGCGTCCCGAATGAAGGTGTTATAGACAAGGTGGGGCGGGAAATTCATATCAAAACACAGGGGAAATCTCCTTATACGATTGACGGCGAGTTGTACAAGGACACGGAAGAGTTTCATTTGCGGCAGGGGCCGGTAATAAACGTTATCCGCGAAGGCGCTAAAAAAGCTCCTCCTCACATCGGCCTGCCGGAGGACCGGGAGATACCCGTACGGGCCGAATCGGAGGGAAAGTCTTCACGCAATAATTACGGGCGACCGGAGACCGAGCGGGCAATTACACTTTAACCGCATGTTTTATGAAATATGGTTGCGACCAGGAAAAAAGCGAAACAGACCGATATCGGGGAGTTGACGGCTCTTTCCAAAAGCGCAACGTCAGCACTCGCCACGGCGGGAACGGACGTAAAGAACGCGGCGCTCGAAGCCATGGCCGGAGGATTGCGCCGAAGGTCGGCTGAAATTTTGGCCGAAAACGCCCTGGACGTCGAAAAAGCGCGTGAAAAGGGACATGCGACCGCTTTAATAGACCGGCTCACGTTGACCGGAGAGCGTATCGAGACTATGGCGCGCGGTCTCGAAGAGGTGGTTTCGTTACCTGACCCGGTGTGTGAAATTACCGGCATGTGGCGCCGACCCAACGGGCTTCTGGTCGGCAGAATGCGGATTCCACTGGGTGTCATATTGCTCATATACGAGGCCCGGCCTGACGTTACCGCCGATGCCGCCGGGTTGTGCATCAAAAGCGGCAATGCCATAATATTGCGCGGGGGTAGTGAAAGCATCAGGTCGAACCTTGCAATCGGAAAGGTGCTTACAGCCGGTCTCAAGGCCGCCGGTTTGCCGAAAGGCGCCATTCAGATAGTTCCGACAACGGATCGAAGGGCGATTGATTCGCTGCTCAAGATGGAAGATTTCATTGACCTCGTTATACCTCGCGGGGGCGAAGCGCTGATCAGGCGCGTGGTTGAAAAGTCGCGCATTCCGGTATTGAAGCATTATAAGGGAGTATGCCACGTTTATGTCGATGCGAGCGCCGACCTTGATATGGCGGAGGAAGTTTGCTTCAATGCAAAGGTGCAACGGCCCGGCGTTTGTAACGCCATGGAAACGCTGCTGGTGCATGAAAAAATAGCGTGGAAGTTCCTGCCTCGAATTGCAGAAAGATTAAAAGAGGTCGGCGTCGAGCTGCGCGGTTGCAAAAAAACTCGAAAAATAGTAAAGGGAGTTAAAGCGGCGACGCAAGAAGACTGGCGCGCTGAATATCTCGATTTGATTCTCGCGCTCCGTGTGGTATGTTCTATGAGCGACGCTATCGAGCACATACGTAGCTATGGCTCCGATCACACCGAGTCCATCATCACGAGAGATCACGCCAACGCCATGCGTTTTTTACGCGAGGTTCAAAGCTCGACCGTGATCGTCAACGCCTCGACGCGTTTTTCGGACGGAGGCGAATTGGGCCTGGGAGCTGAGATCGGGATCAGTACATCGCGCCTGCATGCATTCGGGCCGATGGGACTGGAAAGTCTGACATCGCAGAAATTTATTATCTTTGGGGAAGGGCAGGTCAGAAAGTAGGAAATACCGGCAAAATGGGGGAAAATAAAGAAATATTGGGAATCACTTGAAAAATTTCTGAAAATGCAATACATATCAGTACGTTTGGAAAAACAGAGTGGGAAAAAGGGGATCGGATAACCGAAGGTTTCCATCAGGAGGGACCATGAAATACGTATTTCGTTTAATATGTATCGCGGTGGCGACAACTTTCATGTTTACCGCCACGGCGAAGGCCGGTCTATACGAATACGGCCTCGGCCCACGGGCGGTTGCGATGGGGCAGGCCATGACCGCCGCTGCAAACGACCCATCAGCGGCCACATACAACCCGGCAGCGCTCATTCAGGCTCGAGACCATCAGGGGTTGGGTATGAACGACCCGTTCATACAGTTGGTCAGCAGCGGCAGTTCCCACGAGTTGATACTTAATGGCGTGGACCAGGGGGCGGAATATTCGCCATATGTAGAAGTGGCGTTTATGATGCCGGTTTTTAAGAGAGTTGTCGTTGGTGGCGGCCTTTACGCGTCCAACAACGTGGTGGCTGTGATACCTATTTTTTACGGCCCGGGGATATCGAGGTGGGGACCGGAACATAGCTATGGCCTGACAACGGCTTTTGCAATACAGATCACCAAGAATTTTTCCGTGGGATATGCCGGCACTAGCCGACTGGCGTATAACGGAAGCACACTGAACCTCGATATCGGCCCGATACTTTACGATGTCCTTGGCGTTGAATTGGTCGAGAGTGAGTCCAACATCAACCCGGCCTTCGAATTGGATATTACTTCGGAATACGGTTACAAGGTCGGCGCGCATTACAGGCCGTTCGACTGGGTCAGCCTGGGTGTGCTGTACAGGTACAGGAATACCGCCAGCCTCAACATACCTCTTCACGTTTATACGGGCGACCTCATGGGAGAGTTTGATGTTGTAATCTCTCAAATTCACGGAAGCGGTATTGTTCCCACAAGTATAACCGGAGGAATGGCGATATATCCGATAGACGGTCTCACCCTTGCGTTCGATCTCTCATACCAGGTGTATTCCAAGGAAAACGACACGGTCGGGATGGCATTGCTATCGGATAATCCGGATTTCAACACGGATTATCCGAACGTGGATCTCGAGGACGTGTTGGTGCCGAGGTTCGGCGGCGAATGGAAGGATAAATTCAAGGGAAGATTCGAGCGTGTGGAATACGCCATCCGCGCCGGGTATCAATTCTTCCCGAGTCCCTACGCGCAGGTTAACACCGAGGACAACATGAGCGGCGTAGTGGACAACGACGCCCACTTCTTCTCGGGGGGCTTCATGTTGGGGTATCACCCGTATAGAGGCAGCCTGGGGAAAGGACCTTCATTCGTTGGAGTCGAATATTTCTACGAATACATACACCTGGTTAAAAGAAAACACAAAAGTATAGAAAGCAACCCGCCCGTTATCGTTAGTGAGGGGAATGTTATCTTCAGCGGTATCGGGTTGACCATGAAATTTTAGTGAAAGATATGCGTACTATCGGCATAAAAGATGTGAGGCGGTTGGATGAAAAGGCAGGCTAAAGTGGAGGATCTCATGAAGCAATTCGCTCGAGGAGTGTTAATAGCGCTGGCGGCGATTTTATTTATCACCGAAACTGTTTCGGCGGGGATACTTGAATTTGGATTAGGTGCTCGAGCTGTTGGTATGGGTCAAGCCCAGGTTGCCGCTGTAAATGACGTCTCAGCCATGGTCTACAACCCCGCCGCCATAACTTATGCAAGACAATATTGGGATTTGGAGCCACGCGACGTTTTCGCTCAAGTCCAACAAATTACTATGGATTCCAATCTTTACCTGAACGGTATCGATCAGAATGAGTATTATACACCCGGCATGGCGTTCGGAGCCGTCCTGCCCATTACCAGGCGCCTTACCCTTAGTACCATAGCGTACTTTCCCTCCGATACGACCCTTGTAATCGAGTTCTTCCGGGGACCCACCATACACCGATACCGACCCGCCCGGTGGTTCTACGCAGTAACGGGCGGCTCGCTGCAGTTAACGCGCAAACTCAGTATCGGCGTAGGTATGCCCCTCACGCTTCATTTTAACGCTTCCGACTTAAACATGGACTTAACGGCTCTTTTGGCCTCGGTGGGCCTTGACCTCGGCCCGGGCACCAAGGACTTAAACCCGGCATTCAGGATTGATGTTATGCTCTCACCAAGTTATGAGCTTGGCATGTTGTATCAACCTTTCAAATGGATGAATATCGGCGCGTTTTACAGGTACGAGCAGGGGAACAAGTTCAATGTACCGATAAAAATACCACCCAGCGCAATAACAGAAGATAAAGAACTTGTACTTTTGATTGATGGATACATGTTCGTCGTCAATCCGCCGCAAATGTCGTTTGGAATAGCCCTGTTTCCCAACAAGAATCTCACCATCGCGTTCGATATGCAATATGATATGTGGTCGAAAATAGACCCGTATCTTGTGATCAGGAGCAGCAACACGGATTTGATGTCCGGTACTGAAGAACCGGAAGAAAGACCGGAGGACGTCTGGTGGCCGAAATTCGGCATCGAGTGGAAAGATCGTATCGGAAGAAAATACTCGAGGCTCGAATATGCCGTCAGAGGCGGATACAGCTTTTACAAAAGTCCTTTCCCGGAAATGCCGGAGGACTCGAACTACGTCGACAATGACGCTCACTACTTCTCCGGCGGGATATCAATCGGATACCATCCTCGAAGGCTGCTTGAATATGTGAGCCTGGATTACTTCTATGAATACATACACATGGTGGAGCGCGAGCACAAAGACATCGAGCGAAGCCCGTCGGTCATCGTCTCCGACGGACACGTCATCTATCAGGGATTCGGCCTCACAATTAAGATGTAACCGGTTGTACCTCCGGGGAATTATAAACCTCATATAAGAGGGAGCCTCATATCTTTGCGGCTCCTTTTTTCATTCAAGCCTCGCTCGGTATCGTTAACGTATCTGCTGAATCGGTCCGGATCACCCCTACCCCGAAAACTTTTGAACCTTTTCCAATCAAGCTTTGGTGTGACTCAATCCTTCCGAAAAGGAGTTGAGACCGACTCAAAATGTGGTACACTTACCGGGACAGGTCACCCGAATGATGACAAATAGAAAGGTCTTGCTACTTGCCGGAAAAGATTTACATTACCAATAGAATTCGGAAACTTATTGTAAGTGTCTTGGCCTTGCTTTATATCTCCTTATGCATGTGGAGTATCGTTACCACCAGGAATTGGATCGGTCGGCCTTTT
>CAZDAF010000083.1:0-11860 GCA_964503115.1 uncultured bacterium | reverse complement strand
GCACTCGCCAACTACTACTACTCCTATCCAAGCATCAGTGACAGTATACTCTATGATGACTATGCGTTTCGGGGTTATAATGAAATCTATGATTGGGGTAATTCCGCTACAACCATCATCTACAGCGACATCATGGGCGGTCATGCCGGCACCGGCAATATCGATGCAGATCCGCTGTTTGTAGGCGATTTCTTCCTGGATCAGGACGACAGCCCGTGCGTGGACGCCGGTAGCGATACTGCCGCCAACCTCGACATGGACGACAAAACCACCAGCACCACCGGCGCGGCTGACACCGGCGACGTTGATATGGGATTCCATCACGAAATACCGTAAGCTACCTATAAAAACGGGGACATGTACTCGTTACGTGTCCCCGTTTTCAAGGACATGGCTGACAACCGCGCGGGGACACGGCAAAGTGTCCCCGCTTTTAATATGCCCGATAGGAAAAGAGTGTCGAACTCAGCGGAATATCAATAACGCGACAGGTTTTCGAGGCGCATGTCTTTTAGCATTTGGGTCAGTTGAGTGAGTTCTTTTTCGTCTAATCGGCCTTCCCGGCGGTATGAGTGCCCGGCTCGCTCGGCGGCTTCGAGGAAGCGATCCTGCTTGATGACGAGCAACAGCCCTTGCAGCAGGTCGAGCTTTTTGTCCAGATCCTTGGCCATATCCTGAATTCTTTTAACTTCCCCGAATGTCTGATCGGCCTTGTTCGGCAGGTTATATACTCTATCGAAAACGATTTCCAGTATGCGGAAGTTTTCGTTGGTGCGTTCGGTGGTATCGTCGAATCGCTCGCTCATACGCCGCTCGAAACGCTTGAAAAGCCAGTACCACCCGACACTTGTCATGCCGAGTAAAAAAAGCACCAATATCGCCGCTCCCGGGTATGTCATGACGATACCTCCTTGGACAAGGGATTTAAATCCCTTGTCTATGTCTTTTCGACGGGGCGGTTGGACGACAACTCGATTATCTCTTCGGTAGACCTTGCGGGCGTCTCATCCGCTCGACGTCGTTCGATAACTTCGTCCAACCTTGCAACCGCCGTGAAAAACGCGCGCCTGAGCACTCCACGGTCGTAAAGGTTTATTTCACTCTCCAGCATGTTGACTCTTTGAAGGTACCTTTTCAGCAAACGGTCCTCGAGGTGACGCATGTGAAACAAGTGCCGGTGAGCGTGGTTTATCAAGTCGTACCAATCTCTCTTGTAGAGCTTTCCGATGGTGCCGTGCGACAGATGCTCGACTTCGCTTCGCGGCTCGTAAAGCGCTTTGAAGCCGCGCTTCCATGCCCGCCATGACAGGTCGGCGTCTTCCCAGTAAAACGGCCTGTAAAGGTCGTCAAAACCGCCTAGTGTAATAAACATATCTCTCCTGAAAACACTCATGCCTCCCGGAGCATAGGCGACCGTAACGGCTGAACTGAAAGGCTCGCTCGAAACTTCAAGCCCCGGCTGTATGAGCTTCAGGATACCGTCGTCATCCTCGAAGCAGGTGGGCGCCTCGTCCGTACCGTCGGCCACCAGGCTTTTCGAGCAGACGGCGAAAACGTCGTCCGAACTTTGAAGCCTTTCGATAAGCGGCGCGATAAAACCCTTTTTGGGAGACATGTCGTTGTTCAGCAATATCACCGCATCGTTGGCCGCCGCCTCGACGCCGCTGTTCGCGGCGGCTCCGAAACCTTTGTTGATGTCATGGATCACAACCTTGACTTTCGGGAATTGGTCGGAAAGCCATTCGGGGGTGCCGTCATTTCCACCGTCCTCGACGACGACGATTTCACCGCCGCCGGTGTAAGCCTCGAGCGACGCTGCGACGTCCGGGAGGTAGCGTTGAAGGAGTTCCTTCCCGTTAAAAGAAGGTATTACGATACTTACCGGTGGAGTTGTCACAGGTATCCCAGTCCTTTCAACAAATTCTTCTTTTTTTTATCCTCTTCGAGCGAATCCGGTTTTTTTCTTTGCCGGCGGGGAGATATAGGCGGTGAATGAATGACCCGGGGCGGCTCATCAAACGCCTCTTCGACCACCCTCCCCTCGATCCCTTCGGGCACCGGCAATCCCGCCGCAGCCAATAAGGTCGGCAAAATGTCCACGGAGTTCAACCGAGAGAGCGTTGCGCCGCGCTCAAATCCCGGCCCGGAAGCCATAAAGATTCCGCTCGGTCTGTGTGTTCCCGTTTCGCGCATTGAAAGTTTTATCACCTCTTCCGACGGAGCGTCGTCTACGATGAACAAGTCGTTCGGCTCAATCAATATGTCCGGCGCCTCGTCGACAAACGGTCCCGCCAACACGTCTTCCCTTCGCACCGCGCGCTTAACCGGCTTTGATCCGTCCTCCGCCTCAAACCCCTCGAGTTCGCGTATAATCCGGACGCGCAATTCATCATATTCATTTGCATCCACCATGCCCTGCGCCTGCCTGCCCTTCAGGTTGATCCATAATCCGGATTCGCTCAACGAAGCGGGAAAAGTCTTGCTCGCCGACAGGTCTATACCGCAAAGCGCCTCATCCGTCTCGACCGACTCGATTGAGGCGTCTTCCACAAGATAATCCCTCTCGGCAAGCCATCGGCGCAGATAAAACCTATGGTACAGCGCCCCGAACCCGTGGTCGCTTGCTACAATCACGGAGGCATCTCCCGCTTTTTCGAGTATTCTCCCGATAATATCGTCTATTAAAACATAATATTTTCTTATTTCGTCTCCGAAAATTTTTGCCGCATCGGAGTCGTGCAACGGATGACGCCGGTCGATGTAATGCCATAAGCGATGCATTATTCGATCCGTGCCCGTAAAAAAAACCGCGAGTACACTCCACGGCCTGGTCGCCATGCATTTCAGCGCCACTTCCTCCTGTTTTCGCGCCATCAGGTACATATCGGCCAAGAATTTCTCCCGTTCCCCGGGCCCGGCATCATCCACCAAAGCCCACGCGACATCCACCATGTAAGGGCCGAAAAGACCCCGCAACTCGGCTTCGAGCTCCGGCGGGTGCGCCCAGAGGTCGTTGTGCGACACCAAAATGCCGCTTATCGCAAATCCATCAAGCTCGGGAGGCGGATAAGTGATCGGGCAGTTGACGACTCCCAACGGTTCTCCCGCCGCGTTTACCGCATCCCATAGCGTTGCGGCGCCGATGTCATCGGTGGAAACCGGCCGCCTGACATAACCGCCTTGCCCACATCTCGTAAAGCCGAAAATGCCGTGCCCGCCGGGAGACCGGCCCGTGATAATCGAGACCCACGCGGCGGCGCTGTTAAGAGGCATCACGGAGTCCAGCGGAGCGCGTACTCCGTTTTTTACCAGCGCGGCGATATTGGGCATGGCGCCCGATTCGATCCAATCGTCCAGAAACGCCCAATCGGCGCCGTCAATACCGAGCAATACCACGTTGCGCTTCACGCCGGCCACTCCCATTTGTGCGCCATTGCCGTCACACCGGCTCCATCGGGCCTGCCGCTGCGCACTTCAAAGCTCAATGCAGGCTCGACGAGGTCATAAGCGCTGTCCGCCATGGCCTTCCCATACTCGTCAGGATAGATGCCGACACCGGCGAAATAATGCCCTTCGAGCAAATTCACCTCTTCGTAGCGCACCTCGATACAGCCGTCTTCGTCGATAACGCCCATGTCCATGCCTTGCCGGTAAGTGTTTGTGCCATGCACGAACAGGCCGTCGGCGCGGAAAACCTGCAACCGGAACATCGGGTTTTTAACCGGCTTGCGCACCTTGAAACAAATACGCACGCACATTCCTTCACCCGTAGCGACAAAATCGGTCGGCTCGCCGCCGGAGCTAAGCAAATCCACTGAACCGACGGTAATTTCGCCTGTTTTGCGGCTGTGTGGGGTGGGCATACGCCACAGCGGCACGCCGGCGCTCGCCTGCCGCCCCGATTGTATATCATCCATATAAGCGCGGACGACTTCTTCCATCGGCCCTTCCCTGACGACTCTGCCGGCGGCAAGTTGTATAACCCGGTCGCATAATCCTCCGACATCGGCTAGAGAGTGTGTTACGAGCAGCACCGTGGCGCCCCGCGCTCGAAACTCCTTGATCCGGGCAAGACATTTATTCGCAAAAGCAATGTCTCCCACCGAAAGAACTTCGTCCACCAACAATATGTCCGGCTCGATGCTTTGCGCTATAGCGAATCCGAGTCTTAGCTGCATGCCGGCCGAATACGTTCTTACCGGCTGGTATGCAAACTCGCCCAACTCGGCAAAATCCAAAACCGCCTCCACCCGGTCCGACACCTCGCGCTTCGACAGACCGAGCAACCTTCCGTTAAGCATTATGTTGTCTATACCGGTTAAAGCCGGCACGAAACCCGCGCCCAGTTCCAATAAGGGCACGGCTTTGCCACGCACCTCGAACGATCCGCCGCTCGGATCGATTATACCCGCCAGAATGTGCAACAATGTGGATTTGCCCGATCCGTTGCGGCCGATTATCCCGATGGTCTGCCCCCAGGACACCTCGAAACTGACCCCGTCGAGCGCCTGGCAAATCGAGTGCCTCGCTCGACCGGTAACCGCTTCGAACAACCTCGAAGCCGGAGTCGGGTAGAGCCGGTATTGCTTCGAAACGTTTTCTACCCGAATTGCTGCATTTTCACTCATCTGAAAAATCTCTCTACAAACCTGTCGCATGGCGACATTCCGCAGACCCGACCGGTAGCATCAGCTTGAAGGACACCGCTCGATCCGCTTCGCAGTAGTTGTTCTTTAAATACGTCTCGATCCGGGGCGCATACCGCGCGAACCTTTTCTCCGGGGGCAGATGAGATTGATCCTCGTATATTACGACCTTCGGAAGCGCCGCCCGGATGTCATCGACAACCGCCTTTTCTTTCTCGACCGTCGTCCACCTGCCCTGCCGAAGCAACTCGAAGCGAGTGGGGTTTTTGCGATCCGACAGGAAATATATAAGAGGCGCCTGTGGTACGACCAATATCGCATCGCCTCGAGCCGTATGATTATCGATAAATTTCAAAATTCTCCCCAGTTGATCCGCTTCCGGCCCGGTAAGCGCCAATTCGCCCCGCCCTGTTTTTAACCGGACATCCCGTCCTATCATTACGCTCGGCGTCCCATGATACAAATCGCTGCTACCTAAGGTTTGCATGGCGAGCAACGCCACCGGCAAAAGCGCCGATGCTATCCAGCGCAATTTCCCGCCGGCTTTGAAAAAAGGGTAACACAACAGCCCAACCGCAACAAAAACAGGCGTCAACGCCTGGTACAGATGAGGCAAATCCGACCGGATTCTCGCCTGATTAAGGCAAAGTACACCCATGACGGCAATCGCGAGCATCATAACCCGATTCGGAGAATGAGTAGTAGAATCCCTGCGACGATAATCGCGGTACAGATATATGAAAGAAATTGAATAGATGACCGGTCCCACCCAGAAACAAGCGCTTTTCAGTCCATCGTGCAGACTTACCGACCACCCTTCCCACGGAGCGGGGAAAGGAATGGCGTTGGCGCGATTTCCTTTTGGTCCGGCTACGATAGCCTGATGAAGAATATCTCCGAGCGAGCCCTGGATGTGCCAAACCGCCACAGGGAACATCAGCAAAACCAATATGCCGAACGCCATAAAGGCGATAGTTTTCATTCTTTCCCTTACCGGCTTTTCCGCAGATGCCGCGATAGCTATTATCCCTATCAACACCCCGAATGCGGCGACATCGTGGCGCAATAAGGCTATAAAACCGATTAAAGCTCCGTAAATGAAATATTTCCGCATGCCTGGGCGCTCGACGCACCACGCAAGTGCATTCAAAATCAAAAGCACACTCAGGCCGAAAAAAACTTTATGGGCGGGACCGGGTACCAGAAGAATTCCCACGTAAGCTATCAACCCCCACCGGCGGGTCGAGTACCGGGCCAGCAGCTTCCATGATAAAACGGCCTCGAAAGACCGCAGTATGACGAATGTCCACCTCTCGACCGATATCCCGACGCCGAAAACGCTCATAAGAACTGACAATAAATAAAAACGACCGGGGGGATAGAAATGATAAAAATCCTTCCCCGGCAATTCGCCTCGCAACACCCTCAGCGCCGGGTTAAGCAGATACCCCTCATCCAGCAGGTTGACTCCGTACAATGCATAAATGCCGAAATAGCAACAGGCGATGAGAAATAAAATTACCGGGAAGAAGTATCTCGTTGCGACTTCCACCCGGCTGCTTTTCGCTTCTTCAGTCATTTGGAAAACTTTTAAGTTATTAGACGAGCTGGCGCATGATAAGTTTCACCGGGCCCGGTGCACACAGAAAGCTATAAGTACCCCAGATCCTCGAGCTTTTTTCTGATATTCTCTTTCTCCTCTTCCGTGTAGCCCGATGGTCCGGGCGGATCGTCTGGAGGCGCGGGGTAAAATTCCACAGGATGATCCCGAAGAAACTCGGGCTTATAAATGTCCCCTAACACTTGTCCATCCATATCATCCGGCACCGGCATTCCGAGCATATGCAAGATAGTCGGCGCCACCTGAGCTATCCGGGCTCCGTCTAAGGTTCCTCCCTCTTTAATCCCCGGCCCCCTGGCTATGAAAATGCCGTTAAGTCGGTGGTCGCCGGAATTGGCATAGACGGGTTCGAGGAAACGGTTCGATGTGAAGTCGGTGGTACCGATGGCCTTGTAAGTCATATCCTTCGGGATGAAGCTGATATCCGGAGCGTTCTTGATAAAAGGCCCGACGTAGAGATCATTCGGCTTATAAATCGGGCCGATTATCTTTTTGCCCGTTTCGGGATCGGTTATCGCTTCCAGATCCCGGACTATTTTTTCCCGAACGGATTCATAATCTTCGGGCTCGACGGTTCCGAACGGCTCGCGGCCCTTGAGGTTAATAAATATCTGCCCGTAATAGCCTTTCGAGTAAGCCTTTGTTCGAGACCAGTCCACATCGCGCATCGAAAGCACTATTCTGCCGGCAATATCGAAAAACCCTTTCCGGTTGGTTACGCCGATTGTCTGTCGAATTTTCGCCTTTCCGAGCCACATTAAAAGCCTATATGCGTTTTTCGGCGTCACGCCGAGCCTAAATAAAATTCTCTTGATAAACGCCCACGGGCCCCGGCGCAGCTTCAGATAGCCCCGCTCCATAAGCCACACGTTGAAATTCATGAAGCGATAAACCGGCCCGAAACCATGATCCGACATTATAAAAAGCGTGTCCGTCGGGCGGAGTTTTTCAACAAAAAGTCCAAGCTGCGTATCGAGTTTCTCATAAAATTGATAGAACCGGTCGGCATAAAGGCGCGATTCCTTAGGCTTATGCAGCGGATGCTTCGGGTCGATGAGATGCCAGAGTTCGTGCTGAAGCCTGTCCGTACCGAAGATATGCAAAACAAAAAGTTTCCAGTCAACCCTGTCCAGCAAATAACGGGCCACCTCGAATTTATAACGCACGTCTTCATCCGAGTCGTCAAGCACATCTCCGACTTTTCCTCGCGCATAAACCTCCTCTGTGGAAAGCCTATACGGCCCGAACTTCGCCTCGACCTCCTCGAGCAACTCCGGTGGATAACCATAATCACTTTTGCCCTTGGGCGTCATAAAGCAGCTTATCATAAAGCCGTTGATATGCTCGGGCGGATAAGTGGTCGGTACCGACAGTACCACCGCTTTTTCGCCGTTTTCGCTTACCAGGCGCCATATTGTTCTTCCGCACCTTATATTCGAGTTAACCGGCGATTCGCCACCTTCCCCGTCTTTTACCAGGAATTCGAGCACGCCATGTTTGCCCGGATTCTTCCCGGTCATAAAAGTAGACCATGCGGCGGGCGTAATGGGAGGTATTACGGTTTGCAAATCTCCCCTGACGCCGGACTCGATAAGTTTCTTGAGGTTCGGCATGTGTCCCTCTTCCATAAGAGGGTCCAGCAGGGAAAAAGTGCCGCCGTCAAGCCCGATAACTACGACGCGGTTTTTTCCGCTCTTTTCCGGCTCACCATCCATATCAGTAAACATCCTACTGCGCCAATTGCGGCAATCAACCGACCTATCGGCACTGCTATATCACGGTATCTGAAAACTACGGTCCTATCTCCATCCTCTACCCGTACGGCCATGAATGCCAGGTCGGCTTTCCACAACTTTCGAGGTTTTCCGTCCACTTCTACCCTCCAGACAGGATACCATGTATCGGCAAGTACAAGCCACCCGCTCGAAGATTCGCTCAATTTAACCTCGACCATCTCGGGAGAATGTCTTATCACTTCGGCACTACCGCCTGCGCCTTTTATTGATGTCTTCACAGGCCCCTCGATAACCACGTCGACCGCCGGATCGAATCCGGGTTTCACGATAAGCCTTGCGGCTTCTTGTTCATCGGCGGCAGTTTCCGCCTCAGTCGCCACCCACGCTTCGGGGAATACTCGGAGGTTTTCATAAATAAACAGATCACCGGCATGCACCAACTTCCATTGATCCTTTACGGAAGGTGGGAAAGGATTCGGAACGTCCGAGAGCAGATACTTTATCCCCGCCGCGCTTATCAAAGGAGATGCGAGGGATTGCGGATTTTTGAACGAGTCCACTTTTTTTCGGCGCCGGAACGTGCCTCGCTCGATGCCGTCGAAATAGCGTCCCCAGTGCCGCAGCGTCAATGCCTGCCGCCCCTGTGCGTCCGATAGTCCCCATATCAGGGGCGAGTTTGGTGGGAATATTCTCAATTGCTTTCCAAAACGCGCCACTCTCCTGTCCCATCCGTAATTTATAAGATACTCGATAGCTGCGGGATGTTGCCGGGGATAGCAGCGTGGCTGGAACGTAAGGTATCGGCCGGCCATGAGGTCGGCATCCACAATCAATACCAGAAACAAAACCAAAGCGATGCGATGACGCCATGTGGCGGCCAATATTAACAGGGCCGATAGTGCGGCGATAATGCTTGAAAACAGCGCGTCCGCCGTCCATGTGGGTGCATATGTGACGGCAAAAGCAATCATGTATTTCCACGCGGCGAGCCTTCCGGTTTCAACTCTTGAATAAGGTACGTGCGCCTTTATCCAATCGGGAGAAAACCTTACGGTAAAACTCGCCACCGCCAGGATGACCGATATAGCGAGAACGACCAGGAAAAGTTTTACTGCAAATCGCCTCCGCTCGGCCGCTTCAACATTCAGCAATTCGTTGAATCCCACCCCGGCCAGAAACGCCAGAAAGCTTCCCCAGATGAAAATGATCCGATCCGGGCGGGCGGAACTGAAACCGGGAACCAGGTGATATGCAAGTCGCAGGGTCGGACTTCCGTATAAAGTCAGTATAGCCAGCGCCGCCGTAGCGGCCATTATTTTTACCCTTCGCTCCTTCCATCCGAATCGAAGGGCCCAAACGGCAAGCAATAACACCGCCCAGCCTACATAGTGGCTGTTTTCGTGAAAACTTGTCGGTGAAACCCATTCTCCCGCCCCGGGCCGTATCCGCTCGGCGAAACCCTTCCATCCCTCCCTGGTCGGTCTGCCCAGAATGTACGGATCGGCAAGCGTGACCAGGAATTCAACCGGCAGCGAGACTTTCTTGTGTTGCTCGTAAGGAATGGACTTTCTTTCCGAGAATTTGCTCACTCCGTATGTCGGAAGAAGCTGCGGCCCGCTCAACATAGCGCCGATGATTACGGAAGCGACCAGCGCTATCGCCGTTGCACGGCGTCCCACAGCCGCTTCGGCGTCGTCCGACCGGAAAATAATCCGGCATATCCCGTAAAATAAAAAGCCGGCAAGCACCAGGATGAATGCCGGGGGGAAACCGCCCAAAATAGAAAGGGCCGCACCCAGCGCCATCGCCGGAATATATCGGCCGGGGCCGGGCGACTTCATCATTCGCTCGAATATCCACAACAGGTAAGGAAGCCACATCGCGGATTGCGGATTCGTGGTCATGGCAAGATGGGTGATAAAAAAGGGTTGGGCGGCAAACGCCACTCCTCCCACCACACCCGCCATGCGGCCAAGACCGATTTCGCGTAAAAACAGGTATGCAAACAGTCCCCCTAGAAGCCATTGCAGGAACCCAAAAAACTTGAGTGCGGTATCAACTGAAAAAATCGCAAAGATCAGGCTGAATGGATCGTACCAGGCGAAGTGGGGATCGGCCGCAATCGGGTAGCCACCCATCATTTTCGAAGACCATTGGGGCAAATCGCCCGATCTCACCGATTGGTGGTAGATAACCTTTCTCGGGTAATGAGCGAAGAGCTGGTCGTTACAGGCGTTGTTCGCCCTTTCGCGCGGTTTTACGCGGTAAGCTTTCCAGGGGGTGTATTTGGCAACTTCTACAATGCAAAAGCTTTTTCCAAAAATAAGCGGCTCGCGTAGAAAAAAAACCACCGCAGCAGCAATCAACAATAAAGGCCAGTATTTGGATATGAACCGCCGAATCATTCAACCCGCCCCGGCGGTTTCATCGGGTCGCGCCTCACCTTATCCCATATTGCCAGGCTGACGGCGTGGTACAGACTCCGGTCGAAAACTCCGAGGGGGCCTCGCGAATATCTATCGATGTTATCTCCCAGCAACTCTTCGACCCACGGTTTTAGCGGCCCGGTGAGCCACCTTTGCACGGGTGTAACCAATCCCTTCTTGTCCACGCGATCCACTATGGCGTCAGGGATAATACCTCGAGCGGCCTCCCGCAATATCCACTTGGTGCGCATTTCCCGTATCCGCAAATCCTCAGGCAACCTGAACGCAAACTCCACAATACGATGGTCGAGAAACGGACAACGGTTCTCAAGACCATAGGCCGCAGCGGCCCGGTCGTTCATCGTCAACAGCGCAGGCAACTGGATATGAATATCCGTATAAGCCATTTTATCCAGCAATCCGCCGGGTACGTCAAACAGGCGCCGCAGAGTATCGAGCGCCTCGGAAGGCGCATCCTGAGAACGGCATATCAGCCGGTAATATCTGTCGGCATGGTCACCTCCAAAACCGTCGCCCCACAACTTACGCGCAAGCGGTACATACTGTTTGACGGGATGCGATCCGGTCAGACGACTCTCCTCGAGTAACAGGAGATACCTTACATACCCGCCGAATAGCTCGTCACCGCCCTGCCCTCCCAGCACGACTTTCACATTACCCCGAGCGATCTCGGCAAGAGAAAACTCGCCGATGCTGCTGATCGTCGATATCGGGCCGTCCAGGTGCCAGAGTATTTTCGGGTACTTTTCCCTGAAATCTTCCGGCTTGGGAGTAACCACCCGGGGCGAAATACCGACGTTTTGCGCCGCCAATTTTGTAAATTCCCATTCGTTGAAAGCGTCGCCTTCGGGAAAAGAACAATTGAACGCCGCCATCGGACCGGCAATGGCGGCTATAACGGCGGAGTCGATACCGCCGGAGAGAAAAACTCCCACCGGCACATCGCTCCTCAACCTGATGGTAACGGCGTCTTTGAGAAGGTCGATCAGTTCCTCGACGTAATCCGCATCGGAGCGGCGAGAATCGACTTCGCCCACCGGGATGCTCCAGTAGCGCCGGACGGTTACTTCATGACCGTCGAATTCGAGCCTGCAACCCGGCTCCAGACTCTTGATGTTTTCGTAGTAAGTATCGTCTCCCGACGGGTACTCGAAAGCCATAAACTCGGGTGTAAACTTGACCTTACCTTCCACCTGGGTAAGAATTGCTTTTATCTCACTGGCAAAGAAAAATCCGTCGGGGCCGTGGTGATAATACAGAGGTTTTTCACCCATCCGGTCGCGAGCCATGAAAAGCTTGCGCCCATCCCATATAGCGAATGCGAACATGCCGTTGAACCGCTCGACGCAATCCGGCCCCCATTCTTCGTATGCGTGCAGTATTACTTCCGTATCCGTCTTTGTTCTGAAG
>CAZDAF010000082.1:0-11918 GCA_964503115.1 uncultured bacterium | reverse complement strand
ATCTGGGAGTCACGATTTCACTATTAATCGGAGAGTAGCAAGGGAGCGTGGTTTGCCCATTGAGTCCCCTGATGATAAACTTTATGAAATAATAAAGATCATTTATGACGATATTTCTAAACAATTACTTCTGTCAACTCCCTTCAATCCGAGTGTTGAGATTGGTAATGATCAACAAAGCAATTATAAATTAAATAGAGCAATCATCGAAAGTGTCCCTGGAGGGAGCCATATTTTTGTAACTGAGGGTGTCATAATAAGGGGGCAAATTAATATGCCGCCTCCACTTGGGCCTCAGGAGGGCATTCAAGACCGTCGTACAAGGGATGAATGGATCCATGAACATGAAGGAGAGGGAAACCATGATCAATCTTAAAAAAAATGAAAATGGTACCGCCGCAGATGTTATATCATCTCATGTTTCAACTGCTCGTGTAATGATACCAGATAATAATTGCACATCCGCTGAGAGATGGCTTAATTTAGAATTTTCTCAATTCCTTATATGCCTAAGCCGGAAAAAGAAGAAAACGATCCTATTGTCTTGCTCAACAAGGCCTATGAAGCCTTGCCTCCTGAGGATCGAGATGAAATGGAAATCTGGGATTGCACCATCAAAGATGGGTTAGAAGACGAATGATTTTGATATAATGCCCTCTCGAGGAGAAATCTGGTACGTTGATCTTGAACCGGTGAGAGGGCATGAGCAGGGCGGAGATCACCGGCCGGCCCTCATTGTTTCAGTGGATACATTTAACACAGGTCCTTCGACTATCATCTTTATAGTACCTATCACTCGAAAGGACAGAAAGATTCCATGCCACGTTGAAATACTCCCAAACGATAGCGGATTGCCAAGCAAAAGCTTTATACTTTGTGATCATGCGCGAGCTATTTCAAAGGATAGACTTAATTATCAAAAAGGATGGTCTGGTAAAATATCAGACACAAAAATGACGGAAGTGGAGTACTGGCTCAGACACATCCAGGGACTTTGACATCTATTTTTTAATGATCGCTACTTCATATTTGTTCAATTTTATTCTTATATAAATATATCACTGTCTTTTTTTATTCCATGGTCTAGTGCGGCGGGTGAAGGTGAATTTGCCCGTGCTTGCTTGGCGAAAATTCCTATTTACGTTCACAAACGAATAAATTTATCACCTATTTTTCTGTTAAGGAAGTGACGATGACTGTAGAAAACGGCGATTACGGTGAATTCAAGGGCAGCACCAAGCAGGCGCTCGGTGAGATACATGAAGACGTACGAATCATACGCGAAAGGCTGGATCATATCTGCATAGACCACGAGCGCAGGCTGGGTACGCTCGAGAGCGGCGCGCGCATCTTCAGGTGGATATTCATGGCTATGCTGGCGCTTCTGACATACCTCGGTCTGAAGCCGTGAAAGACGACGAGAAGCTCAGTGAGCACTTCGCGCTGCGGGAATTCAGCTGCCGCGACGGCTCGCCGTTGCCGGCCAAGCGGCGGACGTAAGACCCACCGGACCGTACGACGAAACCTTCTCGTACAACGACTTTGTCAAACTGGCGGAACTCGTTGATCGAACCTTCCCCTCGAGACCGTACCGATTAGGAACAGACCCCCACAGGGGCGCCCGCGCATGGATACACGTAGATTGCGCCTACGGCTTCGGCGCAAGAAGGTGGTGAAAGATTGCTCAAGCGTTTTTCCTGCCTTCGCATGCGTGACGCCGCTGCAATAATAACGGTCATGTCATAATCTTCCCTTAATCCGACCCATCCAGTGTTGACAACGGCCCATATCAAACTAGAATACATTAGTGAAGTGGCTTGTGTGTATTAAAAAGGTGAATTTCGCAACAGAAAGGAATTTATGATGGGTCGAAGGCAACAGGATTTTTTCAAGAAGGACAGCTTTGCGGTTATGGGCAATACCCGCCGGATGCGGGACGCCGTCAATGGTCTCAAGGAAATGGGCAAGACCGTCTACTTCGTGGATGCGGGATTTTCGAAGGATGAATCTGCCGGCAAGTTCCCCAGCTTGGCCGATATTCCCGGTCCGGTGGACGCGGCGATATGCGACGGGCGCTTTAAGGTCAAGTCCTACGTCGGGGCCGTTGCGGACGCCGGCATCAAGTCGATCTGGTTCAACTTCCTCAGCAATCCGCGCGATGCGGTGGCGCTGGCCAGGGAAAAGGACCTTGACGTGTGGCAAGGCGAGTGCGCAGTGGTTTGGCTGCCCACCCGGGGCCCGCATCATTCAATGCATCGCCTTTTGTGGAAGCTGCTCGGAAAATACTGATCGACCGATCCCGCCGGCGCCATAGAATTTCTCCGGGTCGCTTCATTTCAAAATATGTAGGGGCCCATTCGGGAAGGATGTCGCCAAACGGGAATCTCGGCTGAATTTCATTTCGAGCGTACTGAGTGAAGCCGAAGAAAAGCTCGCTCCTATGCTTACCGGCGCTTAGTATGCGCCGACTTATCCGCCGGATATCCCTTACGGAAGGAGGGAATAATCGAAAACCTCGATGGTGTCCACGCGGCCGTCGCCCGTCAGGTCTATAAAAGCCACCTTCATCTTCATGTAAATCCACCGGACACCCACCTTTTTTCCGGCGGAGTCCGTTACGGGCTCTTTTTTATCAGGTTGCCCGAGTCGCTTGAGAACCAAATCCAGGTTATCGCCTATTCCAACCCTCCGGGCGACTTTCCCTCGATGAGTTCTTAACGAATACACCCTGTTGCGCGGCGAAATGAAAACGGCTTCCGGGCATACGGAATGATCGAAGTACAGCAAAACGCCGCTTAATAATTCGCTCGGCTCGCCGCACTGCGCGATCACCCTGTCCCGGTGATCGCCGAGGAAGACTCCGTTGGCCTTCACTCCACCCACTACGACGTTGTGCTCGGACCTGGGTATGGGTATTTTCCCGTGGTTTCCATACTCGATTTCCGCCTCGCTCAATCCCGGCCTTAGTGCGGCGGTTTCTTTTCGGGAAACATTATATTCGGCCCGTATTTTTTTCAGCTCCTTGACGACCGCCAGGTCCTTTCTTATTTTCAGCGCTTCTTCGTAAGCCCGAATGGCTGCGAGAGGCCTTTTCATCGCACGGAAAGCTCGAGCTGAAAGCACCCAGTCCTGGAACATCGCCACGACTTGAGCCCCGGGGGGCTCCACTGACGGCGCCCATTTCAGCGCTATCGCCGCAAGGCACGCCGCCCGAGGGGCGTTGCCCGCCGCGAGCGAACTGCGAGCCTCCCTGCGTAATCTAGGCAGCCCGCCTTTAGTTACAAGGTCAAGGGCTTCGTTGGCGTACTCGATATCCCTGCCTCCCGAAAGCAAGTCCGCCAATTGGAGCGGGTGTGCGTTTATTATCTTCTCCTCCGTAACGGGGTCGCGCCACGGCTTTTTGCCCCTCTTTTTCGCTCCACCGACAAGTTTTGCCAACTCGGTATTGCCTACCTGCAACGTGCACTTCTTTCCACCGCAGGCGGCGGTCAGGTTATAGGGAGAAAATTTATCGAAAACCGTATCGAAAAACACCGCATGAAAAGCGCCCCAAACGTATATGGATTCCGAGCCCATCGCGGGGTAGGCCTTACCGTTCTGCTCGACCGATAAGCTCATCGGCTCGCACGCGCCTCGATCTCCCCTCAGTAGAAGCAGCGCGTTGTCGGGTAAATTCAAATCCGGGAAATTCTTTTCCAGAACATCAAAATCGTAAGCAAGCAAGACGCACCTGGTGCCGGAGCCACTGAGAACCAAAGGTTTTGCCGCATGTGCGGTTTGCGTCATAAATGCGACCGTCAGAAAAATAAAAAATATCGTTCTCCAACACATCTTCATATTACTCTCCGTCGTTTGTCTCAGGTGTTTGATCCGGCGCCCCGTTAATAACTTATGCCGTACTTTCTCATTCTATAATAAAGTGTTGACCTGTTGATTCCAAGCAATCGAGCCGCAAGGGCTTTTTTACCGCCGGTTTTTTTTAACGCCTCCTGTATCTGATCCCGCTCCATTCCTTCCAACCGGGTTTTCATGTTTCCTTCCGTTTCGTAAACGGTCGTCGGGCGTTTAGGCTCGGCCTGCGCATGTGCCGTCGTATGAATCGGAGTCAGGATATTGTTAGCTCTCAACACACCTTCCATACAATTCACGATGGCCGACTCGAGTATACCTGTCAGTTCCTTCAAGTTTCCGGGCCAATGGTAAGAAGTGATTTTTTCCATCGCCGCAGTTTCGATTCGAACCGATCCCAATCCTGCGGACTTCCCGATGCGGTTCGCAAAAAATTGGGCCAACGCGGGAATGTCTTTTTTTCTATCTCGCAACGGCGGTACGTCTATGGGATAATCGTTCAGGGCATCGAGCAAATCCGCGCGAAAGACCCTGTCGTCAACCAAATTATTCAACTCACCGACGCAGGTGGCAACGACGCGAACGTCCGCTTTAAGCTGTCGCGTTCCGCCAACCCTTTCAAACGCTCCGGCATTCAGCAGTTCGGCGAGTCTGAACTGCGCTTCCGGGGACAGATCCTCGATGTTCTCGATAAACAACGTCCCGCCTTCGGACAACTCGACACGGCCTCTTGTCGGAGAATCGCCTTCGGTTTCGACCTTGGCGCCGAACAATTCCCGTTCGTGAATGTTCTTGGGGAAAGTTATCGCGTCCAGTTTGATAAACGGCTTATCCGCCCTGTCGCTCATCCGGTGCAACGTTGTCGCCAACAACTCCCTGCCGACTCCCCTCTCGCCGCGAAGCAGCACGGGCATGGCCGCCTTTGCCACGTATCGAACCTTCTCCATAACTTCGGCCAGATCGCCATCTTCGCCGACCACGATGTTGAAGCCCAGAGTTTCCGTTATCTCCTTGTCGTAATAACTTGCGATTTCGTCCTGCAATTCCACACGGCTTCTTTCGATAGTGTCTCTCCTGTATCGCTGCATGCCTTCGTTCAGGACGGCTTCCACATCTTCCGGTTCCCATGGTTTTTGTACGAACCTCCACACCAAACCGCTGTTAACGACATCCACAAGAAAATCGCTTCCGGCGGTGGCCGACATCAGAATCCCGATGATATTCGGTCTGATCCGGCTCGCCTCACTCAAAAACTCGAGGCCGTTGCGGTCGGGCAGAGAGTATTCAACAACCGCCAGGGCCGGCTCGCGAGACGAAAGCACGTCAAGAGCCTCTTCTGCGCTACCGGCGCTTATCAACTGGAACTTGCCCCGGAAGTGCATTCGAAACAAATCGAGATTCTCGCCGTCTTCATCCACGACGAGAACGGCAAGACGTCCGACATCGATTTCGTGCTCGAAATCCATCATCATTCACCTATTAGCCGACACAAGTTCACCTGAATAATTCCAATTATTCATCTTTTTGCAAAAGCGTATTTTTCGAGCAGCGAAGATTTCGCAATAAGCGGCTTTCCCCCGCTCCGTTTTACCTTCCAGACCGTCCCAGTTTCTCCTTAAGCGCCTTGGATGGACGAAACACCGGTATAAACTTTTCCGGCACCAACACTGAATTGCCGGTCTTGGGATTGCGTGCGGTGCGCGCGGCGCGTTTCCTTATCTCAAACACGCCGAAACCGCTCAACGAAATCTGCTCTCCTCGATTTAGGGCCGTCGCGATTATGCCGCCGTTCCGGCCGAAAATCGCCTCGACGACGGCGTGGGATTCTTTTCTGCTTATCTTAAGCTTGTCGGAAAGCGCATCAACAATATCGGACTTGTTCATCGTTCATCTCCCTCTTACTATCAGCATCTGGATGATATACGAATGCCGGGCGGATTGTCAAGACGGTGATTAGGCTCCGCTGACGACATTAAAAATCACTGGTAACCGGTGGATGACTTGCTCCGACCGGTGAAGCATGCTAGCAATCTACATTGATTAATTCAAGTGGAGGGAAAAGATGACGGACGCACACAGCAAGGTTTATTGCATCATCGGTAACCCGGTGAGGCATTCGATGAGCCCACATGTACACAACGCCGCATTTTCCGAACGAGGCATAAACGCCGTTTACGTCGCCTTCGAGGTGGAAGACGTCGAAAAAGCCGTCCGGGGCATTCGAGCACTCGGCATAGGCGGCGCCAGCGTGACCATACCTCACAAACTTTCGGTCATGCCGCAACTCGACGAGATAGACGAAGTGGCGCAAATGATAGGAGCGGTCAACACCATCGTGAACGAAGACGGCAGGCTGTTCGGCCTCAACACGGACGGACCGGGCGCCGTCAAGGCGATAAAAGACGCCGGTATCGAACTCGAAGGGCGCAACGTGGCAATGATAGGCTCCGGCGGCGCAGCCAGGGCGGTCGGATTTGCACTGGCGGCGACGGAAAATGTCGCGGACATAACCGTACTGGGAATTGTACGGGACGAGCTTTCGAGACTCGCAGGGGAACTAGGCGAGAAAACCGGCGCGACCGCGCGAGGAATCATGCTCGAAGAACAAAAAGAGGCTGCGAAAAAAGCCGTCGAGGAAGCCGGCCTGGTAATAAACGCTTCGCCCATGGGCATGCACCCGCACGAGAACGAAACTCCCGTGCCGGCCGAATGGGTAACTCCCGATACGGCAGTGTTAGACGTCGTGTACACCCCGCTTGAAACACGTTTTCTCAAGGAAGTCAAAGCGAAGGGATGCCGTACGGTGCAAGGTGTCGAGATGTTTCTGAACCAGGCGGTGTTGCAGTTCGAGCGATGGACTCGCGAAAGTGCTCCGGTCGAACTGATGCGGCGCATAGTAATCGAAAACCTGGAGGCCAAATGAATATCGTCTTGATAGGATACCGTGGTACTGGAAAGTCGACTGTGGCGGAAATATTGGCCGAGCGAACGGCAAAAGAGGTTGTAAGCAGCGACGGGCGAATAATAGAGAAAGCGGGAATGAGCATCCCCGATATAGTCGAAAAGCACGGATGGGATCACTTCCGCGACATCGAAAGCGATGTAGTCGACGAGCTTTGCGCCCGTGAAGGTATCATCGTCGACGCAGGCGGAGGAGTGATCATTCGCGAGCGTAACATTCGAGCGCTGCGGGCCGGCGGTACGGTGTTTTGGCTTACGGCCAAAATAAACACCATAGTGGAAAGAATTGCGGACGACGACCAGAGACCTTCTCTGACCGGCACGAAGTCTTTCGTCGAAGAGATAGAAGAGGTGCTCGATCAGCGCCTGCCTCTGTACCGCGCCGCCGCTCACCACACCATCGAAACCGACGATAAAACCCCCGAACAAATCGCCGAGGAGATTTTATCCATCATTGGAAAGTAGGGGCACGGCATAGTGCCCCTACGGTGAAAACGGGAAAATTGAATCCTTGCGGGTATAAAACCAAGCCACCGAGCGGAGTCGAACCGCTGACCTGTCGATTACGAATCGACTGCTCTGCCAACTGAGCTACGGTGGCGGCGAACTCGAAAAGAGAATATCATCCGTAGTTGACGCCGTCAATAACATAAAGGAAATCAAGCGATTGGTATGAGCGATAAACGGTCGAAACTCAGGGAACTGGAAGAAAAATTTCGGAAGAAATCCGACGATGTCGAACTCGCGGTGACATTGGCCCGGGACCATATCGAGGGGGGCAACGAAAACCGCGCCAAGGAAGTCCTGGATAAGCTGCTCAAGAGTAACGACTCAGCCGGGCAGGCGCTTGTTCTTCGAGCGGAAATACTCACCCACAGAAACGACTGGGTGGGCGCCGAGCGCGATTGCCGTATGGCTCGGCGCGCCAAAATGCAGGTTCCATGGAAACTCTACGCGAAATCCTTCTACTTCCGATGGCTGAAAATGGCTTCCGAAGGATGGCGACCCAGCAAGATCAGCCGCATTGTAACTTTTGTGATGTGTTCGGCCACCGGGCTTTTGCTTACGGCTATGGGAGTGCGCCTGTTGGTACAGGGCGCTTATCTGGGGTTTTTCCTGTCCTTTATTATGGGGTTGGGGTTTTTCTGGGGGGGGATGATGGTGGGTGGTGTTTCACTATGGCTGAAAACTCTCCAGGATCGTTTGACCCCGGGCTGGGACCAACCTCCCACCGGGCGAAAGAAATAAGGGTTCGAGAGTTCTGATAAATATGATATTTTAATATTTCACTGCTCGGTTCCGGAGGTTCATTGATGAAACGGCATTTCGTAACGGCATCGGCGATATTCGCGTGGATTTGTCTTGCTTACTCGGTTTCCCCGGCAATAGATCGGGGAGAGTTTATCATATCGGGCGGGCCCTGTTTTACGCCGATAATAGGCGGAGAAGCATCCAGCGGCGATAGCTCCCCGGACTACAACGGCATATTCAAAAACGGTTGGGGGATCGGGCTGGACGGTATGTTTGTCATCACCAACCGGCTTCGGGCGGGCTTCGGTTTCTCGGTTTCCGTCTTTCGAGGCGACAACCTCGAGGGGGAGGACGTCGGCAAGTGGTGGGTAGCGCCGATGCTGTTGGGCGCTCAAGTTTTCCCGCTCGGTTCCAAACATGGCTCATTGAGGCCGTACTTGAGAGCGGATATAGGCATGACGTTTTACGGAGCGGTCCAGGTTGATAATCCTGGAGGAGAAACGGACCTTTCTCTTTTTAGAACATCCACTGCGTTTGCCGCCGACGCGGGCGGCGGGTTGGAATGGATATTCAGTGAACGTTGGGGAGTTTTCGCGGAAGTGCGATACCTGATCACCGGCCATCCCATCGGCGGGGGAGATATTCCCATCCATGACCCCGATTCGGTGAGTTTTTTACCCATACGGTTGGGGCTCACATACGAATATTAAGGAACGGGAGTTTTTTTGAAGTATTTAGTAACCGTAATTTCGATTTTTGCATATTTGATATTCAGCGCCATGCCGGCGCCTGCGGGTGAACATTCTGAGAACAGCGCCGGCACCAAGTATATACCTCTTATCTCGTCTGACAACCCCGCCTTGCCGGTGGGAAAATCTACTGCTCCCGTCACCCGAGGGAAAGTAACTTCCGGCAAGATGCCACATTTCGAGTATCGTTCGCCCGATTTCGACATTCCGGTGGAGGTGAACGACCTGGTGTGGGAGCAGGTGGAATCGTTTCAGCGCGGCCCCCGCCACGTTCGTACCGTGTTGGAGCGCGGGTCTTATTATATGAGCTCGATGAGGAATTCTCTTTTCGAGGTAGGCTGTCCCCGGGACATGGTATTCCTTGCAATGATCGAGAGCAACTTTTCCCCGACGGCCCGTAGCGTTATGGACGCGGCGGGTTTATGGCAGTTTATACCGTCGACCGCCAAGAATTATGGCTTAAAAAGTACGGAATGGATCGACGAGCGACTCGACATAGTCAAGAGCAGCCTTGCGGCGGGGCAATATCTTCTTGAACTTTATGACCGGTTCGGCGACTGGCCTGCGGCGCTGGCCGCATATAACGCCGGCCCCGGCACAATAAATAAAGCCATGAAAAGAAAAGGCACAAAAAATTTCTGGAAAATCGCCCGCACGGATCTGCTCAAGCCCGAGACGAAAGCGTATGTACCCCGCTTTTATGCGGCGCTGCTTGTAGGCAAATATCCCGAACGATTCGGCATAAAGGA
Organism: uncultured bacterium; assembly: GCA_964503115.1. Classification (GTDB taxonomy): domain Bacteria; phylum RBG-13-61-14; class RBG-13-61-14; order CAYWKU01; family CAYWKU01; genus CAZDAF01. The sequence continues at coordinate 2,359 of CAZDAF010000082.1, read as the reverse complement.
TTTGAAGAAACCTGTATTAGTGGAATACGGCCACGTCCAGGCCCCTCCACTCACGGATATTTTCGTCATAGCAAAGCTCAGCGGCGCGCCTTACGAGCAACTGGTGAACTTGAACGCACAGTACCTCTACGAATGTACCCCGCCATCGCGTGGCAAATGGCCTGTAAGAGTGCCGGCACAATTCAGCGGAGGTCTCCAGGCCAAACTGGACTCCATAGAAAAGGAAAAACGAAACGCCTTTTTGCGCCACAGGGTCAAAAGGGGCCAAAGCCTGACCGGAATCGCCAGACATTATCGCATGAACCCGAAGGTGGTACTCCAGGCTAACGGCCTGAATTCCCGGCGGGATGTGCGCGCGGGAATAACGCTCATAATACCTTTGCGCAAAAAAGGCCCGGCCCCGATGATTAAGCGTGAGCCGAACATTAAAAAAGTAGACGGTAAATATTGCATACACTATATAGTCGGTGAAGGCGATACCCTGTGGAAAATAGCTTACGCCGCCGGAGTCACGCTGAGCGATCTTTGCAGTTGGAACAACATTGATCGAAACAATCCCATCCACCCCGGCCAGAGTTTGGTTATATATTGCAGGGATTACAAAAGGGCTCGGGCGCTGAGCAAGCGGGGTAATACAAACCGCAGTAAAAACATCTTCGCCAGACCGCCTTCGCCGAGGGTGATTTACCACACCATCAGGCCCGGAGAGTCGCTGTCTCGCGTCGCAGCGAGGTATAACGTGACGGTCAAGGAACTCACGCGCTGGAATAAAATATCCAATCCGAACAAAATTTCCGTCGGGCAGCGAATAAAAATATATCGCTGATCGACGCCGGCCATACGTCACACAAAACCCAGGCTTCCCGGAACTATTTTTCCGTGTTTGATGTCGATATGGTATGAATTCGGATTTATAAGTTTGTAGGCGCGATATCGTCGTGTCCTGTTCTCCGAGTTTACAACACAAAGAAAATGTAGTACGTTTTGTTCGTTTAGATTAAAACTAAAAACAAAGGGGGCGGATATGGCGGTAACACAGCTATCGGTAATAGTGGCCAACGCACCGGGTAAAGCTGCGGATATTTTCGGAGCACTTGCTCGGGCGAAGGTAGATTTACGGGCAGTCAGCGTTGCGGAAAACGCCGACATCGGGGTCGTGAGAATCGTTGTCAAGGACGTCACCAAGACGAAAGCGATTTTGAAAAAGAAGGGTTTGGCGTTTACGGTCGAGCAGGTTCTGGCGGTTGCCCTTCAAGACAAGCCGGGCGCGCTTGCAAAAATGCTGGCTCCACTGGCCAAGAAGAAGATCAACGTCGAATACTTGTACGGCAGCGCCTGCGGCTCCAGCGCGAAAGGTTGCGACAGTGTCATCATCCTGCGTGTAAAGGAAGTAAATAAAGCTTCCGCCGCACTAAAAAAGGCAGGGTACAAACTGACCAGACCATGATGGACCGACAGATTTTCTATCGATCGTTCATATCGAGCCTTGTTTCTTTTCAGGGGGGCACTTGACTCCTTACGCCAAGAGGTGCAAAATTAAAACGACTTATTTTGAATCCGGGGAATAAACCATTCAAAAACCGAATTTACCGATAATCATCCTCTATGTTCTCGCACTTCTAACCGGGGCGGTTGCGGTGGGGCTTTATGTAGCTTTGTGGACTTATCCGCCGCATGTTGCGGAGGAAATTGCCACGGCGGAATCTTCCCCCGCAAAGGTCACCGAAAAAAAGGAGATGGACACTAAAAAACCGTCTCGAGCGCCCGAAACCACACCGAGAAATCGCAAGTCAAGACGCCGGCCGAGAGCAACCACTCCCGGCGAACCCAATGACTCCACCGAAGCGCTCGACAGGGGCGGCCCGCGGCTTTTGAAAAGGACCCCCGCTCACCCGAGATCTTTCACGGAAGGCAGAAAAAAACGAAGGCCCGGCGCTGCCGGAAAAAGGAGTTCCGCTTTTCGTAATGCCAGGCGGGCAATTATTCGGGAAGGTGTCGAGCCCGATTGGGATCAGTTCGAAGGTCGCGAGAGGCAAATGCTCGAGAGAGCTTGGGAACGTTATGAGCGTAGAAAAAAACGAACGGGAGAACGAGAAGGCTTCGAGAACGACTAGTCTACGGCAAATAAAACCAATCAAGGAGGGAATTTCAAATGTCTTCACATCTGTTTACCAGTGAATCCGTTACCGAGGGTCATCCGGACAAAATGTGCGACAACATCTCCGACGGGGTGTTGGACGCTCTAATAGCGGGAGACAAATCCAGCCGAGTCGCGTGCGAATGTCTGGTTACCACGGGGATGGTGATAGTCGCCGGAGAAATAACTTCCAAAGCTCTGGATATGCTGGATGTTTCATCT
>CAZDAF010000081.1:0-11944 GCA_964503115.1 uncultured bacterium | reverse complement strand
CACACCTGACGAATACGTCGGGCAGAAAATGCATTTCGATTTTAATAAGCCCATCCCCGTCGCAAGCTTCACATCGCCCGCCCTTCACATTGAAGCTGAACCGGCCCGGCTTATAGCCGCGGATTTTGCTTGCGGGCAACTTGGCAAAGAGGTCTCGTATCGGTGTAAAGACCCCCGTATAGGTCGCGGGATTGGACCTCGGCGTGCGCCCTATAGGGCTCTGGTCGATATCGATCACCTTGTCGATGGATTCCCATCCTTTCAAGCCGCGCATCTTGCCCGCCCGCTCCTTGGACTTCATCACAAGCTGCTTGAGGCCTGCATATAAGGTATCCACCACCAGGGTGCTCTTGCCTGATCCCGAGACCCCCGTTACGCATATAAATTTCCCCAGAGGAAAACCGACGGTGATTTTTTTCAGGTTATGCTGTTGCGCCCCGACTACGGTGACCGCGCCATGAGCGGCTGCGCGCCTTTTCGGCACAGGTATCTGCATCCTTCCGGCCAGGTATGCGCCGGTGATGCTATCGGGGTTATTCACAATATCTTCCGGCGTGCCATATCCGACGATCTCGCCGCCTGTTTCTCCCGCTCCGGGGCCCATGTCAATGACGTAATCGGCGGCAAAGATGGTTTCGGCGTCATGCTCGACGACGAGTATGGTATTGCCGAGGTCGCGTAGGCGGTAAAGCGTATCGAGCAGGCGTTTGTTATCTCGCTGGTGCAAACCGATAGTCGGCTCATCGAGAATGTAAAGCACGCCCACCAGGCTCGAGCCGATCTGCGTGGCGAGCCTTATCCTTTGCCCCTCGCCTCCCGCCAGCGTGCCGCTCGGGCGATCAAGTGATAAATAGTCCAAACCCACGTTTTCGAGGAAAGACAACCTTTCGCGGATTTCCTTGAGAATCCTTCGGGCGATTTCGGCTTCTCGTTGAGAAAACCTGATTTCATCGAAGAATTTTCTCGCTTCCTTTATGCTTTTCGCGGTGATTTCATAGATATTGATCCCGCCGATTTTTACGTGCAAACTTTCGATGCGCAGCCTTGCGCCGTTGCAGACGGGACAGGGGCGAATGTTCATATATTTCTCGAGTTCTTCCCGGATGTAATCGCTGTCGGTTTCGTGAAAACGCCTGTCGAGGTGAGGAATCACTCCTTCAAAAGGTCGCTTGTAGATGTATCGCCCACGCCCCTCGAAGACAAAACGAATTTCCTCGTCGCCCGATCCGTAAAGCAGTACCTTCTTAACCTTCGTCGGCAATTTTTTCCATGGCTTGTTTATATCGAATTTGTAATGTGAAGCCAACGATGTGAGCGTTTGCCGGAAGATAACCGAGGTGCGCTTTTCCCACGGCGCTACGGCACCCTCGCGCAGGCTCAGGCTCTCGTTCGGCACGATAAGGTCAGGATCGAAATACATCTTCGTGCCCAACCCGGCGCAGGCGGAGCAAGCACCGTGGGGGTTGTTGAAACTGAAAAATCTAGGACTCATCTCGGGATAGCTTATCCCGCAAGTAGGGCACGCGAATCGCTCGCTGAAAAGGAACGATTCGCGGGGAGGAGCATCGGCGGATTTCCCCGGCGCCTCGACACGAACCACTCCTTCCGCGAGCCTCAGCGCGGTCTCAAGGCTGTCGGCAAGTCTCGATCTCGTCTTATCCCCCTTTTGTACCAACCTGTCGACGAAGACCTCGATAGTGTGCTTGCGGCGTTTGTCCAGCACTATCTCTTCTTCGAGATCGTATACCCCGCCGTCTACCCGCACTCTGACGAAGCCCGACCTGCGAAGCTCTTCCAGCTCACGGCGGTATTCGCCCTTTCTATCCCGCACGATGGGAGCAAGCACCACCAGGCGGGAGCCTTCGGGTAATTCCAGTAAACGGTCAACCATCTGCTGAACGGTCTGGGTGGTGATTTCCTTGCCGCACTTGTAGCAATGCGGGTGGCCTACACGGGCGAAAAGCAGCCGGAGATAATCGTATATCTCGGTGATGGTACCGACGGTCGAGCGCGGGTTGTGACTGAGCGCTTTTTGCTCGATGCTGATCGCAGGGCTTAATCCCTCGATGACGTCTATGTCGGGCTTGGACATCAGCTCGAGGAACTGGCGCGCGTAAGCGCTGAGACTCTCGACATAGCGCCTCTGCCCCTCCGCATATATGGTGTCGAAGGCAAGGCTGGTCTTGCCGGAGCCGGATAAGCCGGTGATGACCACGAGCTTGTCGCGCGGTATTCGCACGTCAATGCCTTTCAGGTTGTGCTGTCTTGCGCCTTTTACGGTGATCTCGCCTGCCGCCATTTTTAATCGTCCTTTTGGCACCTTTCGTCTAAGCGTCCATGTCGTGTCGAGTTTCGACTAATCTGACCGCCATCTCCATGGCCGCGAGCATGCTTTCCGGTTTTGCAATGCCCTTTCCGGCTATGTCGTATGCGGTGCCGTGATCCGGGCTGGTCCTCACAAACGGTAATCCCAGCGTCATGTTTACAGACTCGAATGGGTGCAGAGTTTTAATGGGTACCAGCGCCTGGTCGTGGTACATGCACACGATGGCGTCGTAATCCGCACGACGTGAAAAGAGCGTATCGGCGGGCAGAGGACCTTCCACCATTATCCCCTCGCTGGCGGCGGCTTCGATGGCGGGCAATATAATTTTTTCTTCTTCGTGGCCCATCCTGCCGCCCTCGCCCGCGTGGGGGTTAAGAGCGGCGCAGGCTATATGCGGGGCATCTACGCCGAACCACTCGCGTAGCGATCCGTTCACCAATTTTATCGTTGAAAGAATCTTCTCGGTGGATATGCTTCTCGACACCTCGGAGAGCGGAATGTGAGTGGTCACCGGCACCACTCGCAATGACGGCCCGACGAGCATCATTGCATATTCACTCACCTCGGCACGTTCGGCCAGCAGTTCCGTATGTCCGGGGTATTGGTGCCCGGCCGCCATCCACGAATTTTTGTTTATAGGCGCTGTTACCAGCGCGTCCGCTTCACCTGCAAGCACCGCGTGCATGGCCGTCATCACATAGCGGTAAGAAGCATCACCGGTAAGCTGCGTGGAATTGCCGAATCGGAGCTCGGAATCGGCCAGCACCGTAACCGCCTCGAGGGAAATCTCCCTCTCATTGTCAGGACCGGGCCGGCCCGCTTCAGAGAGCGCTGCTGCTGCTGCTTTCAAAACTCCAAGATCGCCATATACAGTTATATCGGCGTTCCCGGCGAAGATGGGGATGGCGCCAAGAATAATCTCCGGGCCCACTCCGACCGGGTCTCCCATTGAAATAGCCAGGCGTACCTGCTCGCGGCTCACTTAAAACTCCGGGGAAACAACAGTAACAGTTTAAATAGACCGGATAAAAAACTTTTCACAACATTCGCTCGATAGGAATTTTCAGCTTCAATTCGCTTATCAGCTTATTTAGCTCCTCGGCGATTTTTTTTGAATACAGGTATTGCCGTATCTTCTCCTTTACGTCCTCGAATGGCAGGATGTCCGCCGATTTCCGGTCGACTATAAAAAGAAGGTTGCAACCACGGGCCAACTCGATAACCTTGGTTACCTTTCCGGCCTCGAGCCCCGCTACGGCTTTCTTAAACGCCGGGACTAGTTCTTTTGGGTTAACCCATCCCAGATCACCGCCGCCGCCGGCGTTCGAGCTCTTGGAATATTTCTTTGCCAACTCGGCGAAATCTCGTCCCTTCGTTACTTCGGCGCGAATCGTTCCCGCCAACTCCCTTACCCGCTCTCGTTCTTGCGCATCCGCTCCCATAGGAAACGGCAGGAATATACGAGCCAGATGTATCTCTTCCTGCGCGCGGAACTCGTCCGGATGGCGGCGGTAGTAATTTAGTATTTCATCCTCGCTCACGTCCACGTCGCCACCAATGCTGCTCTTTACGAACTTCACCTTCCTGAGTTCGGCGCGTATCCTCGCTCGATATTTTTCCATTGTGAGTCCTTCCCGCTCGAGCAACTTTTCAAATTCATCGGTACCGACGCCCATTTGGGCTATTTGCCTCTGAACCGCCGTTTCGACCTCGTTGTCGGAGACCTCCACACCGAGTCTTTGCGCCTGAATTTCGACGAGTTTCTCCTCGATGAGCGTTTCGAGCAGCTTTTCGAGCGGCACGTCGGGCACGCGCTGAGACATTTCTTGAAGCTCACTCAGCGCGACGATTTCTCCACCCACCACGGCCACTACTCGATCGATCAACTCCGCCCCTTCGGCATGCACGGCCGGCAAGACGAAAATCGCCGAAATTACTACTATCACCAGACTTCGTAAGTGGAATAATAAAAACTTCATCATATCACCCATTTTTTCCTATACTTGACGTTTTCCAATGGCCTTTGCGAGTTATTACTTGCCCCGGTCTACGGCAGGCACTCCGGGCGGAGCTACGGAAGGCACGGACCCTGCGCCCAAATCGAGAACCGTCCGGGAGCTTATCTCTTGCAAAACTTCCGGAATAACTTGACATCCGCCATCATCTGTAGCTGAGTGGCGTAATTTTTAAAATTCTGTTGTAAAAGAGAATTGTATATGAACTGATGCCGGTCGTCCGTCAGCCCCGCCATATCCAGGTTGCCGTAAGGTTCAATCAGTTTGATAATGTAAAATCCGTCCGGGGTTTCAATGACCGGCGACACATCTCCGACCTTCCTTAACGCTCCCGCTGCGCGCAAAACCTCGATGGGCCAACCGCCGGTAAAGGTTATGGGGCCGGGGTCACCGCCGTTTTGCGCTGTGGGGTGGTCAGAGTACTTTTGGGCCGTTTTGGCGAAATCCGCCCCTTCCTTTAATTTCCCAAGCAATTTTTCCGCCTTGGCTTTCAACTTCGTTATCGTCGCTTCGTTGGCGCCCTCCGGCTTGGCGATCTTAATAAGAGCGACGTGAAAGAAATTGCGCTGGAAAAAGTCCTTGATCGTTTCAGAGTTTATATTTTGAGTAATAATGGCATGGTAGATTAAGTACCGGCGAAAATTTTCGACTACCTTCTCCATACGTGGGTCCTCGTTGATCCCCTGGCGTTTACCTTCCTGGTAAAATAACTCCATCGTCGTCAAAAGCTTCAGGAAAGATTGCCTGCCTTCCGGAGTGTCATATTTGGCCCGCTCGGACGGGAAATAGAGAAGTTGCATGGAGACAATGAAGTCCTCCGAGGTAATGACGCTGTCATTAACTTTCGCAAGTACGGGGCTGGCGTGGGCGTCTTCCTTTTCTTTATCGTCACAACCGCAGACTGCCATCGAGAAGACCACTATGGCGAAAACAATACCGGCAATTCGGAATTTCATTTTTACCCTCACCGTCTATGCGCCCCAAAGGGCGTTTTATACCAAGAGCTTAATTTCAAGGCACCGAACCCAAAACACTTATAGTATCACGCCCGGTTATTCGTTTCAATATATCGGATATTTCAATAACCAGGGCCGGAATATCGTTTGAGGATGTCATTATCAATATCTCATCATTAGGGGCCACTCTGAACTTACGTGGGTTTTCATTCATTAACTCGACCACTTTTTCAGGAATAACGGGCGCTTGCGGCGCAAAAGCGAAGCGCAACGTGTGCCCCTCGCGCTTGAGTGAATTCACTTTCGCCTTCCTTAAGACGTTTTTCAGGGCAATTATGCCCAGTAAATCCTCTGCCGGTAGGGGTACTGGCCCGAATCGATCCAAAAGCTCCCCTTTTATATCAATTAATTCCTCTTCATTCCGCGTTCTGGACAGACGCCGGTATAAAATAACCCTGTCTTGCGGGTCGGGAACGTAATCTTCCGGCAAATAAGCCGGCACCGGGATTTGAATTTCCGGCTCGATTTCCTCCTCGACCTTTTCGCCTTTCAGCTCGCGTATTGAACGTTGCAGCAACTCCAGGTATAACTCATATCCTATTCTTTGTATGTGTCCGGTTTGCACCTCGCCGAGTATGTTACCTGCTCCGCGAATTTTCAGGTCCAGGCGCGCAATGCGATAACCGCTTCCCAGTTCGCTGAATTCTTCGAGCGCGCGGAGCCTTTCACGTGCGCGACGACTTACAAGCAACCTGCCGGGCACCATGAGATAAGCGTAAGCCCGCTCTTTCGACCGCCCTATTCTGCCACGAAGCTGATAGAGTGTTGCGAGGCCGAAAGTATGCGCGTTGTAGATTAGTATGGTGTTGGCCTTGGGTATGTCCAGGCCACTTTCGATTATCGAGGTGCAAAGCAGGACATCCAGGCGTCCTTCCACGAAATCCATCATCACTCGCTCGAGTTCGCGCTCGTCCAGCCTGCCGTGCGCCGTTCCGACCCGAGCTTCCGGCACCAATTCCGTAATGAAACGCGCCATCCCATCGATTCCCTTTATCCTCGGCACCACGAAATACACCTGTCCACCGCGCGACATCTCCCGCCGCACGGCATCCCTCACAACATCGTCATCAAAAGGCGTCACCTTGGTGCGCACGGCCATTCGGTCGGGAGGCGGGGTGTCTATATTGCTCATATCCCATATCCCCAGTAAAGACATTTGAAGAGTCCGGGGAATGGGAGTGGCCGTAAGGGTCAGGACGTCCACCAATCGCTTCATACTCTTGATCTTTTCCTTGTGCTTCACGCCGAAGCGATGCTCCTCGTCTATCACCAACAGGCCCAGATCCCGGAATATAACGTCCTTCTGAAGCAAGCGATGAGTGCCGATGAGAATGTCAACCTTGCCGGCGGCGAGATCCCTAAGCACCTCTTTTATCTGAGCGGTAGTACGAAGGCGCGAAACCATCTCGACCCGCAGCGGATACGGCTCGAGCCTCTCCCGGAAGGTGCGATAATGCTGATGGGCCAGAAGTGTAGTCGGGACCAGCAGAGCCACCTGCTTTCCTTCCATTGCGGCCATAAACGCGGCCCTCAGCGCTACCTCGGTCTTCCCGTAACCGACGTCGCCGCAAATCAATCTGTCCATGGGTTTCGAGGACGCCATATCATTTATCACGCCGCCGATGGCTCGCGCCTGGTCGGGAGTTTCCTCGAAGGGGAAAGTCGCTTCAAACTCCCGATAAGTTGAGTCGGGCGTCGGGAAGGAGTGGCCTTCGAAGACCTTTCGGGCCGCGTAAAGCTCGACCAGCTCGCGCGCTATTTTTTCCACCGCCTTTCGGGCGCGAGCTACGGACCTCGCCCACGCACTCCCGCCAAGCCTGTCCAGAACCGGTTGATCGTCACCTTCGACCGAATACGGCTCGATAAGGTCCATTCTATGCACCGGCAGATACAGGGTCGCCTTTTCGGCATATTCGATTTGCGCGCAATCGTTCTTTGCGCCGCCCGCCGCAAGCTTGACGATCCCACGGAACAGGCCGATACCGTGGTTGATATGCACCACCGTATCGTCCGGGTGGAGGTCCTCGATCCTGTCCGGAGGCGCCGGGACCAATGGGCGATGCCGCCTTATTTTGGGCCCGAAAACTTCCTCCTCGGTGACCACCACCCACCCGGCGGAAGGCATTCTGAATCCTTCGGACAAAGGAGTCGCAACAAGCGCCAAATCGCCGGGAGACGGCGCGCCTTCAAGCAACCCTTCCGGTTGGGTGGACACACTGATATCCACACCGTACTCGCGAAGAAGCGCCTCAAAACGTGCACCGCTCACACCGTCCGAACTGGTGAGCACAACGCGCCATTTCAACTCGCGCCATGTTTGAGCGCGGCGCAAGAGAGGCCCCAGCGCACCGTGGCGTTCCCGCACGTCCTCTTCCGTATCCTCCCGCCCCCTGATGGCGTTCGTGATTTCAGCGCGTATCCCCTCGTTATCCTCCGCCCCGACGGCCACTACGGGCAACTTTTCCCGCCCCGCTATCGCAGGACCGCCAAGTTCTATAAAACTTAAACCGGATAAAAGACTCTCCAATTCCTCCGGCTTCAAGTACGTCGTCCCCGGCTCCGGCAACCGCTCTTTTTGCGCATGAATTAAGTATTCCCGCTCGATTTTCTCCCAGATCGAAGCGGTCAATTCCGCCAGCGTGCCACCTTCCTCAAAAACCAGCAATGTTTGCGGTGGTAACCGGTCGAGTATGGATATTGGTTTTTCCCAGAAAAACGGCAAATAACACGACAATTCTTCCCGCGACAGCGTTCCGGAGCGTATATTTCGTGCAACTCCTTCAGCTATATCCGCCGCCATGGATTCTTCAACGCGCCCTGCGGCCTTCGAGCGAGTTTCGGAGTTCAGCAGGACTTCCGCCATCGGCTGGATGGTCACCTTTTGTGCCGGACCGGCGGATCGCTGTGAAGCCGGGTCGTAGTGCCGGAGCCGGTGGATATTGTCTCCTTCGAGCTCGATTCTGACGGGTGAGCCTTCAGGCGGATACACGTCCACGATACCGCCGCGTACGGCAAACTCGCCCGGTTCATAGGCGGTTGTTACCGGTTGGTAACCGCATTCGATGAGTTTAGTGAGCAAATCTTCCCGCTCGATCTCGGCGCCGCCGAACAGATCAATGCCCGTTGGTACTCTCGTGCCGACGCGCTGCATCAAAGTCGCGGGAGTCAGGATAAACGCGATACGGCCGTCGCAATCGGATTCCTGCAACGCCGCAAAAGCGCGGTACCTTTCCGGATGACCGGCATCCTCGGAATAAGGCCAGGGCAGGAGCGGATCGTTGCGGGGAGCTATGGCATATACCCGATCCCTTCCCAACCACGCTCCAAGCTCATCGGCAAGCGAAAAAATCTTCGATGAGTCGTTCAGGAGAAACGCCACCGGACGATGCTGTGCGAGTAAAGCGGTAACAAAAGGCAGTGACCCTCCACGCAACTCCTTCAGTCGCACTCCGGGCGAATCTTCAAGTTCACTTATAACCGTTTGCAACCAGGGAGGTTGAAAGATCATTGATTAAACCATGCAAACGGTAAACGAGAAAAAGCAAAAAAGCAAATAGAGCCCTTTTAACGTATTTCTCCAAGTATAATAAATACCTGCACAAATCATACCGCATGAAGAACTCTTAAATTCATGTACTCTATTGACACTGAAAAACAACAAGATTACATTAGCGCCGTCCTCGATACAGAGACGAAGAAAAAGGATAAAAATGGGTACAGACAAAGCGGTGATGAATCACCGCACTCCAAATCACGGAGTCCCGCACACAACGAAATCCGCTGTCGTTCCAACTGCCGCCGTGCAGAATACCGGGCGTCGTTATAAGACGTATGAGCAATACGGTAATTCACTTACGAAAAACTCCTTCAGGACTCGTTTTCAGGCCATCAAACCGACAATCAAATTCGTCTTCTCCAACGCGATAAGGATTCTCACGATCTAAGTGCCACTTCAATGGGTTGTTGATTATGTATTCTCTTATGCGTTCCAATGAGTTTTCATCCCTGATAATGTGTTCGTAATAATTTCTCTGCCAGAGTCTTTTATTGAAAGATTTCCATTTTTCCTTTTTTACGCCCCTTATATATTCGTTTGTCGTCATAGTTTTGAACCATTGAACAATTTTCGGTAGGGGCGAACCCGTGTGTTCGCTCTTGCTCCGTTCGTCAGGGCAGACACGTGGGTCTGCCCCTACTTTTACAATGATCCCATGCACATGGTTGGGCATAATCACAAAAGCGTCATTTTGAATCCCGGAAAATTCCGTTTCAATTTTCTTCCACCATTTCTTAATCATTTCCCGAACAGTCTCGGCTTCAAAAAATAATTCCTTATTCTGCGCGCATATTGTGATAAAATATGCCCCCCGTTGTGAATAATCATAGTTCTTCAATCGTATCGAGCGACGTTTATATTGTAAATCCTTTTCCACCTTCAGTAGGGGCGAACCCGTGTGTTCGCCCGTAACCCGTTCGTCAGGGCAGACACACGGGTCTGCCCCTACATAAACAAATTTTGCGGCGAACAGGGGGCTAAAGCCCCCTGTACCCCCAACAAAGGGTAAAAGGACAAAGAGCAAAGGGTTTAAAGAGTCCTGGCACAGCGAAAACCGAGGTTGTCGTGCCTGAAGTCGGGATCGCGCCTGCCGCGGGGCGAGGATCGCAAGCCGTTCGGACTGCCGTTCCAGGAACCGCCCCGGAGAACACGGGCTTTCCCTGAGGATGGCCCCTTCGGATTCCGATTGGGACTGTTGCGATAATATTTCTCATCATACCAGTCCGCACACCATTCCCATACATTCCCGGCCATGTCCATCGCGCCATAAGGGCTTGCGCCACGCGGCTTGCCGCCTACGGGCCACGTCGAGCCTCTGCCGCAACCGCTTTGATTGTTTTCATTCATTACCGCGTAGTCGCAGGTTGCTTTTTGATTGCCCCAGGGATACTTCCTGCCGTCCGTTCCCCGCGCGGCTTTTTCCCACTCAGCTTCAGTAGGTAGCCTCCTCCCGGTCCACTCACAATAAGACTTCGCCTGGTACCAGTCTACGCAGTTGATGGGATGGTTTCCTCGATCCGACTTGCCCCAGTTGCATGTTCCTCCTGCATTCGGCTTTTTGCATTTACCCGCTCGAACACATGCCGCATATTGCTCGACCGTCACCTCATATTTATCGATGTAAAATGCATCAAGGTGTACTTTGTGATAGGGCTTCTCGTCCTTACTGCATTGCTTGTCCACTTTCTTGTTGCACCCCATTCTGAACTCGCCCGCCGGGACGTGGACCATCTCTCCGTAATCCGGGCCTTTTTTGAGGGTTACGTCCAGTGTTCTTGGCTTGTTGGGCTGTATGGTTACGATTTCCTCTGCGCTCCGGTAGCCTTGCTTGCTTACTCGAACGCTGTGACTCCCCGAGGAAAGTTGTCCCGAATACGGCGTAGCGCCGACTTTCTTGCGGTCAATGAACACATCCGCTCCGCCGGGAGTTGATGTCACAAGAATCCTGCCTGGAAGCCCTTTCAAGGTTTGCTTCACCTCTGCCGTCTCATTGGCTTCGACCGTTACTTCTCCCGCATAATCGCGGTAATCGCGCAAGCTTATTTTTATTTTGTGCTTACCGACGGGCATTCCGGGCATTTTTTTGGGCGTCTTGCCGATGTATTTGGCGTCAATCCAGATTCCGGCGCCCGGCGGTGTGCTTGATATATTTATCGATCCCGTTTGCCGCACGAGTATTTCCCTTATCGTTGCCTTTCGGCCCGCATGAACCTCGACGCCCTTATTCAGCGTGGTGTAACCTCCCATAACGAGTGTAAGCCGATGCGTACCGGCGGGTATATTCGCGAGCGTCTTCGGTGTCTTGCCCATCGGGGCGGCATCGAGATAAATATCCGCGCCGGGCGGGCTGGTGGTTATCACGAGGGCGCCTTTCCCTGCCGGAGAAACAGTCGGAGGGGCCGGCCCGGCCGCCCGAGGCGGAGAAGGCGGCGCAGGCACGGGCGGAGGCGCGGCGGCAGCTTCAGGCTTCTTGCCGGTTTCCAAATAAACGAGGATGGTTTCATGAGCAAGCTTTGTTGCCATGTTACGGACTTCTACTATATCGGAACATGGGCAATCGCGCGCAACTTCGTATTCAGTATCGGCGGTTTGGACATCGACAACGCGCATGCTTACGGTGTAGAAATTCTCTTTGAGCTTCTCGATGCTGCCCATTACCAGCTTTTGCGCCTTCAAGATTTTACCCGCCTCTACTCGACAGGTATCTTCGGTGCAATGGCCGGACTGGGCCAACCCTATCTGCTCGATAGCCGCGCGGGTCGATTGCTGATCGCGTATGCGGAGCTTTTTCGATTTTTTTAATTCCCGGGCTACTGCGTTTGTGATAACCAGGGCAACGTTGGATTTGACCCCGACGGCGTCGAACGGATAAACCGCCACCTGAAGCGATTTTTTCGCTTGTTGCGCATCCACCTGCGCGATCAAAGATATTGCAACAATACAGCATAGCAGGGTTATCAAGCGTTTCATTCAATTACCAACCTTATGAGCTTCTTGCGAAAACAATGCAACCGAACATGCCTCACCTGAG
>CAZDAF010000080.1:0-11973 GCA_964503115.1 uncultured bacterium | reverse complement strand
GATCACGTATCCCGGAGGATAGTATCCATACCATTCATAGGGATGCCATCCATACCAGTAGTAGCGTCTGTAATCATAGTCCGGCCAGTAGCCGCAAAGACTGATGAAGATGAATTTGCGATGATAATACGGCCAGAAGAAACCGAACCTGTAATGCGGTCCCCACGAATAGCAAATGGGGCGGCAGCAATTCGGCCACGTGATCCAGTAAAATATCCTGTGTGATGGATAATGACGACGATGATAATGATACAGGCTCCGTCGCGTCGGCGGATAACCGGGATAGCTGGGATAGGTATTAGCCTTTCGATTCACTCGAGTTCCACTGCCCACCCCACTACGGCCGAGAGAAGGTGCCCCCCCCTGTTTTCTCGAAATCCCGCTCCTTGCGCTTCCCGGATTCGCTGAACTCACACCCGAACGCGACGTGCGCGCCGAAGATATCGTTCCGGGCAGACGTATGCTGGACGTCGTTTTTCTGGATTGACGGGTGGTGATTTGCGGTATGCGGATGTTTGGCCTGGACGTCGGTCGAGAGGAAATGCCGGATCGAGATGGAGAAGTTATTCGTTGAGAGCTTGCTCCCGAACTGCGACGACTTCCGCTGCTCTTTGACGACGATCTCGAAGAGGAGGCCTTACGATTTTCTCTGGCGTGCAAGGTGGATCCGGTGATAATGACCACGCCAATAACAACCCATAGCGCCAACATTTGAGTGAATTTGTGCCCGATCATACGCCCGCCTCCCCGGTATTTACACTTCCAGCAAAACATGACTTTGTGCCCCAGTTTGTTACTATTAAGACTTTTGCAAAATTGGAGGTTAGGCATATATTATTTCAGAAAATCTGTTTCATGATTTTCTGAAAATAATCAACAATCTTGAAATAAGACATTGCCAAATAAGATGTTAGATGTTGTGCACTCTACAGTGTTCTTCGGATTTTAGAAAGAAAAAATCAAGAAAACAGATTTTTCCTTTCCAAAAGTATGCCTAACCTCCAATTTTGCAAAAGTCTCGTTACTATCCCACTATGGCATATTTTGAGCGGTTTGTCAAGCAGGATGCGATTAATTCCTGCACAACAAGCTCATCGCGACGGCGTCGGCCGCTCCGGTGAACTGGTATTCGACACTGAAAGCACAATTTTCAGTCAGTTCCAGTTGAGCCCCGAAATAACCGCCGAAGGCGGAATCTTCATCGATTTCCCAGGAGTATTTCGACGTTAAGAGCCCTCCGGTGATCCCGTCCACCTCACTAAACGTATCGTCCAAATCCCCCGAGACAAAGTGAAAGAACGGCCCTCCGTAGATCGAAAAGCGCTCGGCCCATGTATAGGAGGCGCCGACGGCCGCCTGGATTTCAGTCAGATCAATCGTCACGTGATCCGCCGCAGGCAATGTGGGACCCGTCAGCGTTCCATTATATTCGGACCAGCTGGCCTGGACCAGCCCGCCGACCTTGAGAGCGCCATCATCATAAAAGGTCGCTTTCAAACCTCCACCGATGGCAAAATCTGTGCTGCTCTCGAATGTTTCCTGGGCCAGCCATATGGAATCGCCGAACTCGGCTTCGGTGCCGCCCACGCGGACAAAAGCTTCGAGACGATCCGTGGGGCCGAACCCGATGTTGGCATAAGCCCGATGCGCCTCGAAATTCTTGAGTTTGAAGGGAATCGCATCTCCGGCGGCAGAAAACACTCCATCCAGGAGCTCGGTCCATGTCCCATCACTTAAATCCAGATCCATCGTACTTTTGGAATATTCTACCCCAACTTGCATTTGTCCTGCGTCCATCCCGGCCACCGGCGGGCCCATCGGATCGAGCGCGAAGGCGGTCGGTGTCGCCAGACCGATCATCATGAAAATTAGACTCAAAAACCCAATCTTATGACTTTTTGATAAAAAAGCTGTCGTTTCCATCGTTAATCTCCTTTCTTCCTTCGATGAAGGTGCCGGATCAAATAGTCCGATCTGCATTGTACTCGTTTCGCCTGTTGGCCGTAATCTTCGTATTCCGGCCTCTATATTAGTATAGGCATTGAATTGTGGGTAGGTAACATTTTTTTTCGAAGGTGAAATTTGGAGTGCAACTTCAGAACACGCGCAAAGGGAAGGTCTTATTCGATGGTGTTCACAATCCCGTAAGATGGCTTATGGCGTTGATGACAGCAATATGAAGAATAGCTTGCTTTGACTTACCGCCTCAACATCAGGCCGGCGCCGATCGTGTATGCGTCGCTCGTTTGTTGGTATTCAATATTGACAGAGCAATTCCGTTTGAGCATAATTCGAGTACCGACATAAGCGCCGTAGTTGAAATCATCCTCGATATCCCAGTCAAATTGCCAGTTCACGAGGTCGCTGGCGCTTTCTACGCTGTAAGTATATTCGATATCACCGTAGATCACGTTGACGAAAGGACCGCCATAGACGGCGATTCGATCTGAGAACATATACGTCGCACCCAGAGCAGCCTGGATTTCAAGCATATCGATGTCAAGGAAGCCGGGCCTGAGCGGCGCATCCAGTTGGCCGTCAAATTTCATCCAGTTGGCCTGCACCAATCCCCCGATGGACAGGGCCAATTCTTCAAAGAAGGTTTTTTTGACACCGCCGCTAACGGCCAGTTCCCGGTGGCTCTCGAAATCCTCACCCTCCGACCAAAACTCATCGCCCAGCGTTCCGGTGACGCCGCCTAATCGTCCAAAGATTTCCCAGGAACGGTACGGGCTATATCCAACAGTGACATAGCCTCGGTAGGTTTCGAAGTTATCGAGTGCGCCCAGGCTGACGCTTCCCGAATCGTCAAGCACTCCGTTCACATATCGCTTCCAGCCGCCGATAGACGTCTCCAGGTCCTGATTACACAATGCAATTTCTAAACCATTCCGATATTCTCCTTTTTGCAGGACACAAGCCGGAGGTCCCATCAGATCCAACGCATTAACGGATGAGCACATGAGGCCGGCGACGATCAACGCCATGACGAAAGTACGAGTTCCTCTGGCACTTTTATCGTTCTCAGTTTTGACTTTGCTTTTCATCACAAGATCCCCTACTTTGATTGTTCTAAGCGCATAACCTGGTCCCGCCGCGCCATGCAAAACACAATCCGCAAAGCTTCAGCCAGACGAGCGCACTGGTTCATCCCCTTGAGACTCCCTGGTGAGAAAACGACAGCCCAAAGCCAAAGTCTCAATTTTGAGCTATCGTACCCGCCCTCCGTAGATCGCGTTATCTCGTTGATGCACAAGACCAACGATTAGCTCTATTATAATACATTTTGTTGAAAATGGGTAGCTTATTTTTATCATTCGATCGCACCAAATCCCGAGTCTTTCCATTCATGGAAGATCTCTGTCGGGGCGGCTCGGCATGATCCTTCTCTCTTTCCTGTTCAGGACCGCTGGATGCGGAAAATATCGGATGTTGGAGCAGACGGCAGGAAACAGTGGAGCTTGGTTTTTTCATGTTTTTTCTTAAGAAACCGCTGAAAAAAAACGGTATAAGACGGTCCGGATCGGCCTTGTTTGGTCTCGCTTGGCTGCCCGGAAGCAAGCCCGTTGGAGCAGAACAAGCTTCGGAAAAGTCTGGAACCATGTGCTCGGCCTGAGTATGATGATGTTCCGATTGTTCCGGCCAATGAATGAGAGCAGACAAGGGGTGTGCAGATGTCGCCCGACCGAAACGAAGAGACAATTCGACGAAAAGATCGGAGCGAGAGAACCGATGGAGCCGGGACCGTTCCCAAACTACCTTTTTGGAAATGCCTGTTATTTGCGGTCATTACGATTGTCGCCTTTTTCACACTTGTGGAAATCGTCCTCGGGATTTTTGGTGTACGTCCGATTTTGTATGATAGAGATCCTTATGTTGGATTTTCATCAACGATCCCGCTTTTCGTCGAACAACGAGGTCCGGACGGTCAACAACTCATGGTGACGGCGGACAACAAGGTCGGGCGGTTCAATTTTCAGCAATTTTCCGCGAGTAAATCTTCCGACACCTACCGGATATTTTGTATGGGCGGCTCGACGACGTTCGGCCGGCCGTACGATGACACAACGTCATTCGGTGGATGGCTGCGAGCCATGTTGCCGAAAGCGGACTCTACTCGTTCGTGGGAAGTGATTAACGCCGGGGGCGTGAGCTATGCCAGCTACCGCGTGGCGGCCTTGATGGAAGAATTGATCCGGTACAAGCCGGATTTATTCATCATTTACTCGGGCCACAACGAGTTTTTGGAGCGTCGAACGTACAGCCGGATCATTGAAATGCCCAAGGTGGTGCGCGGTTTGGGAGCTATCGCGAGTCGAATGCGTATCTATACGGTTATGGAAAGGGCCGTCAACAAGCTCAGCGAACATCCCGGCGATCCGGATGAACAACGCACCCTTTTATCTGCTGAGGTTAAGGCCATGCTGGCGGATTCCGTTGGGCCGGAAGATTATTTTCGCAACGATGAATCACATCAACGCGTTCTCGATCATTATCGTTATAACCTGATGCGCGCTGTAGATATTGCGCGGTCCGCCGGCGCCGAGGTGATTTTAGTCACTCCCGCATCGAATATACGAGACTGTTCACCGTTCAAGAGCGAGCACCGTGAAGGGCTCAGTGACATCAATCGTCGCCGATGGCATACATTGTTCGACCGGGCAGACGAAGCGTATGCGTCAAACCAATGGGATCAGGCTTTGGCGATGCTCGATGAAGCGACAACGATAGATGACCGCTATGCACAAGCCCATTATCTTCGCGGGCGTATCCTGTGGAAAATGGAGCGGTACGATGAGGCTAAGGCGGCGTTCATGCGGGCGATTGATGAGGACATATGTCCCCTTCGTGCAACGAAAGGCATGGTCGAGATCGTCAGGAACGTCGGTCGAGAAAAGGTTGTTCCCGTGGTTGATTTTGTCGGTCTTATCGAACGATTGTCGGCGCACGCCACGCCGGGCGAAACGTTGTTCCTCGACCACGTTCACCCCACGATAGAAACAAATCGCCGACTCGCCCTGCTTCTATTGGAAACGATGAACAACGGGAAGATTGTCCATTTTTCGAGCGGATGGAATGAAACGCAAATCCGACAAATAACGACAGAGATCGAGAACCGTCTCGACGAGAGAGCTCATGGGGGCGCCCTGCGCAACTTGGCGAGAGTGTTCCGATGGGCGGGCAAGTTTGAAGAAGGATACAAACTGGCCCTTCCCGCCGTGCAGATGATTCCGGACGACGCCGAAGCTCATGCGCTGATCGGGGCTACCGCCGTAGAGTTGGGTCGTGTCGATGAGGGGATTCGGTCTTTTCGCCGGGCCCTACAGATCCAGCCCGATTACGCCGAAGCACGTAGCAGTTTGGCCGATGCGCTGGCGGGCCGAGGTCGATTAGATGAAGCCATAGACCACTACCGCCGGGCCATCCGGGACAAACCCGATCACGCCAACACGTATTGCAATCTGGGGGTTGCGATGTCGATCAAAGGGGAAATGAATGAAGCTTTCACGTGCTTATATCAGGCGTTGGAGATCAAACCTGATTTCGCCGAGGCGCACAACAGTCTGGGCGGGATCCTGATTGCACAAGGCAATCAGGATGAAGCGATCAAGCACTATAAAGCAGCCTTACAGATCGAGCCTCACTATATCCACGCGCGTTATAATCTCGCCTCGGTGCTTCGATGGCAGGGTCAATTCGATGAGGCAATCGGCCAATTTGAACGGGCATTGCGGACTCAACCCGACTATGTCGAGGCGCATTGCGGCTTGGGTCTGACGCTTTTCTCACAAGGCAAACTGGACGAGGCGATCCGCTCCTTTCACCGTGCCCTGCAAATCAGGCCGGATTGCGTAGAAGCACATAGCAGCCTGGGGGATATACTGTCAGATCAGAGACAATTAGATGAGGCGATCGATCATTATCGCCGGGCACTGTCGGCCGATCCGGAAAACGCTCACGTTCATTGCAACCTGGGAGTCGCCATGGTGAGAAAGGGCAGGCTGGATGAGGCCGTCAATCATTTCCACAGAGCCGTGCAGATCAAACCGGACCACACGGAGGCATACAATAATCTGGGCAGCATATTGGCGGCGACCGGCCGATTGGACGAAGCAATCAACTGCCTTCGTCAAGCCCTGCAGACGAAATCCGGTGTAGCACCGAGTTTGCGAACGGCATCAGGCAAAACGATTAATCGTTACAGCCAGGTCTTTCAGCCGAAAGCCGATTACGCCAGAATACACTATAACCTGGGCAACATGTTAACAGAGGCAGGCGACCTGAGCGGGGCGCTTGAACACTTTCATGAGGCCCTGCGTTTGAATCCCAATTGGCCTGAACCGCTAAACGATGCGGCCGAAATCCTGGCCACGCATCCGGACCCGATGGTTAAGGATGTCGATCAAGCGATTCATCTTGCCGAACGTGCGACTCAATTAACCGGGCGTCAGGATATCTCGGTTCTCGAAACTCTGGCCATGTGTTACGCCGAAGCCGGCCGGCTCGATCAAGCCGTAAGCACCATAGAATCGGCGATGGTACAAGCGTCTGCGGGACGGGATAATGATCGGATCGAAGCTCTCCGCAAAAAGGTGGAGCTCTATAAGCGGGGAAAACGTTAAGGCAGGTTTATAATTGAAAGGAGCACGACAATGATAAAACTCGGGATGCACGTAGATAACTGGCGGCACTTCGACGTGCCGTATCAGGTCCCCTGCCAGTTTGCTCGGGATCACGGAATGGACTATGTGGAATTCGGCACGATCGATGGAGACTATTTCATCGAGGCGCTGGGATACAATCCCCATATCCCGCTTCATTCCGATCCGTTGAAACTCAAAGGATACCTGGATTCGCTGGGATTGAAGACCTCGCAACTGGACGCCGCTTATCCGATGTCGTGCCCCGAGGGCCAGCACCGCGGCATCGGCTACACGATTCGCGCTATCCAGTTTGCCAAGGCGCTCGGCTGCCCGTGCGTGGACACGACGGACGGCGGTCGCAAGCCGGAAGGATATACCGATGAGGAAGTCATGGCCTTGATGAAACAATACTATCGCGTGGTGCTGGAATGGGCCGAGCGTTACGAGATCATCATTAACGTCGAGCCACACGGTCCTTATACGACTAACCCGGATACCATGGAGCAAATTTTAAGTTTCTTTGATTCGCCCTATTTACGGATGAACTTCGACACCGGCAACACCTTCATCGCCGGACAGGATCCGGTGGCGTTTCTGAAGCGTTTCCGCCATAAGCTTTCGCATTGCCACATCAAGGATGTCAGCAAGGAGCTTGCCGATGCGGTCCGCGGCGGGCAGACGGGCATCGCCTGCTCCGTGGTGTCTATCGGTGAAGGCGTCAACGCCGACAACATCTCCGGCTGCATCGAGCTGCTCAAGGAAATCGACTGGGACGGCGTCATGTCCATCGAATGCGAAGCAGCGCCCGGTAAGGTCGAACAAAGCCTTGAATGGCTCCGCTGCAAGATATCCTGATATAAACAAAAGCTGGTGTTTGAATGCGGAAATATCAGAATGGGCAGATTGTGCGAAGAATGAGTAATGATCTAATTTAAGGCAACTCAAATGGATCTATGGGCAGCCAAGAAACACCTCGATTCAGGCAGGCTCTACCGTGCGCAAATCGGTCCTCTGGTTCTATGGTTCAGGCGGGAACATGATGAAATACACATGGCCGCCGAACGCCTCACAGCCGAACCTGTCGAAGATGAAACCACTTCATTTTCTTGTATGAACGGGCCTGAGCAAGCGAATCTTGACTGGGGGCGCTGGGTTGTAGGAGAAAGCTGCGATCAGGTATTGATCTTTCCGGTCATGCCCGACTGGCCAGTCGTTGTACGGCCTGATGTCCCTGTCAAAATACCCAAAGGCCAGGAAGCGCTGTTCTTCGTCAGTATTCCGGCATGGGCCAAAATCGTTGTGGAAAAACCGGAGACAATAGTCCTGTGTGAGGAGCCTTCGGTGATTCGTTCCAATATTTGGTTTGGCGATTTCATGACCGGGGAACTATGCTATTCATTACGCAGTCGGGCGCGCCGGAAGATAGCCGATATTGAAGCAAAGCCACACAGGGTTGTGTGCCCCGTTCGTATTCGAAATACCACTGGCTTGCAATTTGACGTCGAGCGATTCTGTGTTCATGTGGAATACTTGAACATTTTCAGAGGAATGACGCGTCTGTGGACGAATGAGGTTCTCATAAGTTTCCAGGGGGAAGACGCCGCCAGTAAAATCGAGTACGCCCGGAAACCGCCTGAATATGAGACGGTAGAAGGCACGATCAGTGAAGCTCGCGTACCGTTGAAAACAACTCTGCTGAAAAAGAGTCTGGGTACGTTCAGGCAGTTAACAGGTTTTTAGAAACTAACAGGTCGCAATGAGGTTCTAATTATGTTGTGTGCAAGTGTAGAGTGGTCACAGATATTTGCGGCCAAGAACATGGCCATTGTCTTTCGGATCTTAATCCTTGTCGGAGTGGGTTTTCCCTTGGTCTATTTTGCATCCGCTTTTGTTGGTAGGACTACGAGGAAGAAACTGAGCTCGCAAGCCAATATGCTCCTACGAAAAGGTATCTTCTACATAGGCAGCCTTTGCATCATTATATCGATTTTGTATCAGTTGGGCTACACGCTCATGGCCTTCCTGGGTGCGGCAGGCATAGCCGGTATCGTAATCGGTTTCGCATCCCAAACAAGTGTTTCCAATATCATAAGCGGCATTTTCCTCATATCCGAACAGCCTTTTCAGGTTGGGGATTTGATCAAGGTGGGGGATACCAAGGGAGTTGTGCTTTCAATTGATTTGCTATCGATTAAGCTTAGGACGTTTGACAATCAGCTCGTAAGAATCCCGAACGAGAATCTGATCAAGAATCAACTCAATAACATCACCCGGTTCCCTATTCGAAGACTGGATATTGAAATTGGAGTCGCTTATAAGGAGGATGTTGGGCGAGTTCAAAGGATTCTAAGAGATGTAGCCGAGAAGAATACGTACTGCCTGGATGAGCCGGAACCGCTCATCTTTCTCAAGAATTTCGGCAATTCGGCCTTAGAATTCCTTTTTGCAGTCTGGTGTATGAAGAACGATTTTCTCACACTACGTAAGAAGATCATGCAAGAAATAAAGGAAAGATTTGATGCCGAAGGTATTGAAATACCGTTCCCGCACAGGACGTTATACACAGGCTCCGTTACGGAACCATTCCCTGTTCGGATCATCAATAAAGAGTAGTGCGGATTCAGATCACCGGTATCAGACTGTTTTAGCTTGTCCGGACAAAGACATGGAGGCCCAGAATGTGGTTCAAGGCAGAAGAGGCACTGAACGAAGACCAGGTCCAGGTTGCGCTGAAGAACATTATCAGAGACGGCGTCGCCTCGCAGGCTATGGGCATATTGACGGGCGGTGCCTTCATTATCGCCTTTGCCGTTAAGCTCGGTGCGTCCAACTTTGTGATCGGCTTGCTGGCGGCTATCGGTCCTCTGGCACAGTTGCTGCAGTTACCGTCGATATTTATCGTGGAAAAAGTACGCAACAGGAGACTGATTACGGTTGTTGCCGCCGCATTGAGCAGGCTATGCTGGTTGATGATTGCCCTGAGCCCTTTCATCTTTCCGGCGAAGATTGCCATCGCCGTCCTCTTAATCTTATTAGCGGCCGTGTCGGCCTTTGGTGCCGTTTCAGGTTGTAGCTGGAATTCCTGGATGAGAGACCTCATCCCGGAAAACGTCATGGGCTCGTTTTTCTCTAAGAGAATGCGGATATCCACCGGCGTTGGAATCGCTCTGAGCATCCTCGCTGCGATGTATCTAGACTTTTGGAAAAAACAATTTGCTAACCAGGAATTGGCGGGGTATTCGATTTTATTTTTCCTGGGTTTCGCCGCGGGCGTCCTGGGGCTGTTTTTCCTGGCGAAGATACCGGAGATCCGAATGCCGCCGGTTCAGGAACGCATCAAGATCACCAAACTTCTTTCTTTGCCCTTCCGGGACGAGAACTTCAGAAAGCTGATTGCTTTCATGTGCTCCTGGAATTTTGCCGTTAATCTGGCCGGGCCGTTTTTCATGGTCTATATGCTCAAACGGCTCGGCCTGAGCATGTCGTTTATCATCGGACTGTCGATTGTCAGCCAGGTGATGAACTTTCTATTCCTCAAGATTTGGGGCAAATATACGGATCGCTTCAGTAACAAATCCGTGTTGGCGATCAGCGGGCCGTTATTCATTTGCACAATTTTGGCATGGACGTTTACCACGATGCCGGAGAAGTACTTTTTGACGATACCGCTGCTGATCGTTATTCATATGGTCATGGGTATGTCATCAGCGGGCGTCTCTCTGGCTTCGGGAAACATAAGTCTCAAGCTCGCACCCAAAGGCCAGGCGACGGTATATCTGGCGACTAATACGATCGTCAATTCAATCGCCGCTGGTATCGCACCCATTCTGGGCGGAACCTTTGCCGACTATTTCGCCGGACGGGAACTGGCCTGGACCTTAAACTACAAAAGCCCTACGGGAGAATTTATCCTGCCGACACTGAACCTTCAGCAATGGGATTTCTTTTTCGTGTTTGCATTCGTGATTGGGTTGTATGCTCTACACCGACTGGCGATGGTCAAAGAAACCGGGGAAGTTGAAGAGCGCATCGTCGCCCAGGAACTTTTCACCGAAGTCAGAACGCAGGTCAGAATCCTTTCTTCCATCGAAGGGGTAAGACAAATGGTGAGTTTTCCACTTTCAATAGTGAGAAATCTGGCCGTCAAGATCGGAACGAGCAATAATAGCGAAACGGAACCAAGTAAAGAAAGGGTAGGAAATGAAGAAAGCTAAAGTCATTTTAATCATCGTCATTCTGTTGTTGGCCCTGATCGTTTCTCTTCAAAATACGGAAGCGGTTGAAACCAGGTTTCTTTTTATGAGATTTACGATGCCGCGGGTGTTATTGCTTCTGATGACCTTTACTCTTGGATTTGTCGGAGGCATGATCGCAACAAGCGTCATGTTGAAAAAAACGGGCAAGTCGCAAGAGAAAATCAAATCAGTACAGAAGTGAACGGGAATTCACCTCAAAAAGAATGAAGCAGAATTAGGAATAAACAAATGAAACTGAAAAGCAAGCAGCGGAAGCATGTCAGATATAATGCAAAGAAAGCCGGATTGCCTCCGGGAACGCTGGTGCATGTGGGTGAGAGAAAACTCGATAAAGTACGAATCACGATCATCGATTACGATGAAAATACCTTCCAGGAAAGACAGGTCGATCGCATTGAAGAGTGCTTCCAATTCAAAACAACGCCGACGGTGACGTGGATCAATATCGATGGCCTGCACCACGTTAAAATTATCGAAGACATCGGCACACATTTTGACCTTCATCCACTCACGCTGGAGGACATTTTGCACACGGGCCAACGACCGAAATTCGAGGATCTCGAAAGATATCTGTTCGTCGTTTTAATGATGTTCCGTTTCGATGATGAAAGCCAGACCGTGGTGTCCGAACAGGTTAGTCTCATTTTGGGATCGAACTTTGTGATCTCCTTCCAGGAAAATGTCGGAGACGTCTTCGAGCAGATACGCGATCGCATTCGTAACGCCAAAGGCCGGATCAGGAAAATGGGCGCGGATTATCTCATGTATGCGCTTTTGGATGCGGTCGTGGACAATTATTTCGGGATATTGGAAAAGCTCGGTGAGAAGATCGAATCTCTGGAGGAGGAACTGATCGGCGACCCATCCGAGCGAACGCTTCAACAAATCCATCGTCTCAAGCGAGAGATGGTCTTCCTGAGAAAATCCGTGTGGCCTCTGAGAGAATTGATTAACGGTCTGGACCGAAGCGAATCGTTTTTGATCCAAGCATCCACCGGCGTTTATCTGAGGGACGTGTACGATCATACCATCCAGGTGATCGATACGGTAGAGAGTTTTCGGGATATGGTTTC
>CAZDAF010000079.1:0-12052 GCA_964503115.1 uncultured bacterium | reverse complement strand
AATTTTAAAGGCCCTTCAAGACAACTCTATCCAAACGCAAAATCCGGGTTAAATTTATTTAAACAGCCGGAATGTACAGCAGCGGGGTACCACTGCGGGTGGCCGTAGATTTTTGAGCTTCTTGCAAAAAATAATGGTTTGCTTAACACCGGTATATCTAAAGTTACGACAGACAAGGGATTTAAATCCCTGCCCGCCGCAGGCAAGCCTTGTCTCAGGTGAAACACGCTCGGTTGCCTTGTTTTTGCAAGAAGCTCAAATGTCCATTATTGCAGAAAAAACACCCACGAGGCCCCATCGGTAGGGCGGTGGGTGTGTTATACCTATAGTAGGGGCGCGAGGCCTTGTGCCCCTACTATAGGTTTTAATTCACGGGATCGGATAATGGTATCCCATATCGACAGTGCCGGTGTCGAGCACGCCGTCGGTGCGGGTGGTTCTGCCGCTCAGTCCGAGGTTATCCGCCGTGTCGCTGCCGGCATCAATGCATGGGCTGTCGACTGCTTGCCCCGCATCATCTTCACTCAAGTAAAACCCGTTAACAAAAAAGGGATCGTTATTAATGTTGCCGGTTCCGGGATATATGCCGACATCGCCGACGTTGCTGTGGCTTACGTCCGCCACGGAACCACCCGAGCTTCTTATGTTAAGATCATAATTTCCCCACAAAATACTGTCAGAAATAGTAGGATAAGAATAATTAGTGTTCAGTATACCACCGAAGCGATCGCCCGCATCGTTGTATGCAATAGTGGTGTTACTGATTATGGGGTCGGAATGATTAGTGTTTACCATGGCTCCGCCCCGCCAGTAAGCATAATTGTCGTAAAATAGACAATTTGTTATTGTGGGTGAGGAATAATTCAGGTTTCCCATCGTGCCAAAGCGATCACCCACGCTATTCTGAGCAAAAATTGTGTTACTGATCGTGGGACTGGAATGACTATTGTTTAACATAGCCCCGAATCGATCGATAGCATAATTATCATAAAAAATACAGTTGGTTATTGTGGGTGAGGAATAACTCAAATTCTCCATGACACCGGAACGAACACCTGCATTATTGTAAGCAAAAAAGCTATCACTGATCATGGGACCGGAGTGATTACTGTTTCTTATGGCCCCGGCCAATGTGCCGGCATAGTTACCATAGAAAGAGGAGTCGGTTATCGTAGGCGAGGAATAATTCAAATTCTCCATCACGCCGGCATGGTCGCCGGCGTTGTTGTATGCAAAAACAGTGTCACTGATCGTAGGATAGGAGTGATTGTCGTTCGCCATGGCTCCGGAGTGCCTGCCGGTGTAATTGCCATAAAAATCGCTGTCGCTTATTACAGGTGAGGAATAACCCAGGTTTCCCACTGCGCCGGCATCCAAACGGGCGTAATTGTATTCAAATGTAGTATTGCTTATTGTCGGCGAGGAATATTGCATGTTTGCTATTGCGCCGGCGTAGTAATTTGAATAATTTGCATCAAAGGTTGTGTAGCTTATCGTAGGTGAAGAATAAGAGTTGCCTATTGCACCCCCGCCAAAGCCGGCATAATTCATGAAGAACGTGCCGTTGCTTATCTCCGGATCGGAGTATTGTATGTTCCCGATCGCGCCGCCGCCATAATTTACTTGGTTATAGTAAAAGGTGCTGTCGCTTATTACAGGTGAGGAATGATCCAGGTTTCCGATCGCGCCGCCGCCATAATTCGCATTATTCCAATAGAAATGGCTGTTGCTTATCACTGGTGAGGAATGGCTCGTATTGCCCATGCCGCCACCGGCGAAGTAAGCATAGTTATAATAAAAAACGGTGTTGCTTATCGTGGGCGAGGAATACGAGTTCGCAATTCCCCCGCCACCATAACCGGCCATGTTATTGGAAAAAACGCTGTTGCTTATCGTGAGCGACGAGCTGCCGTTTACGATTGCTCCTCCGCCGTAATACGCATAGTTATACCCGAAGAGGCAGTTTTCCACATTGAGGTCATTTACCTGGTCGTTTAACATGCCGCCGCCCATATCGTCGGGGGTGGCGCCGTCGGCGTTCCCGCCGGTTATAATGAAACCGTCCAGGCGAGCATTGTCCGCTCCAATAACGACATGTAAACTCTCGTCTTCGCCGTCGAGTATGGATTCATTGGTGGTTAATAAACGCTCGGATGTCGAATACTCCGTACCGGCAAAGCCGCCGTATACGTCGACACCTTCCTTCATGATAAGTACCGATTCCTCAGATGCGGCGCCTGCGGGTTTGATATAAATTCCGTCCGCCACGAAGATCACGTCTTCATCCTTGGCGGCGTCCATGGCGTCCTGAATGACGGTGAAAGCGTCAGCCCACGTCAAGCCGGTACCCGCGCCCGTTGCGTCTTCATCCACAAACCAGGTCACACTACCGCCCGTACTTCCTTTGCACCCGACAAAGCACACAGTGAGAAATACGGCTGACAGCAACACTAAAATCCTCCGTACCTTAATTTTCATCGTCCTATTTCCTCCTTGTTAACAATATGTTTGATTATAAGCAAATATTACACCATAATCCCTCAGCAAACTCCGAGTTTAACACATCAAATAAATTATCGTCAAACAATTGAACTGAGTCCAGGTGCAATTTGTTGATTCCCACAACATTGGCCCGCACCTAAGGCGCAACATGACTCAAGCGCCTGCGCTCGCCGCCAGGGCGGTGGGGTGATAATCACTTTTCGGTTGAAATTTGTGGTATCGGTGTCAGGTAGTGGTGACCATGACGGTCTCTGTGCGGCCACTCGAAGGTAAGCTCGACGGTTTTTCCTTCCACCCGGCTTTTGGTAAAGCGCCATCAAGCCGCCGCACTGCAAATTCAGGCGCCAATGCCCAATTGTCGCGCTTCGCTACAGGAACTACTTAAAGCGGTTCGGAAGAGAGCATCTCTTCGTATATAATTTTCAATTCTTCGCCGTCGCGAACGAGAGTGATGGTTTTGGGCCCGATATCGTTGTATGTGGTCGATTGGTAGACCTGTGTGAATTCGATTTTAATTTCCTTTTCGGAAGCGCAAACGATTTTGAGGTCTTTCACTTCCAATTTTGTCCATCTTGCGTATCTCAGCATTCCACCGCGATCCCCCATCCAGGTTCTATAATTATAGTGGGTGGTTCTGTGCCTGATGGTTCGTTTGATGCCTTTGAACTTCCTGGAATAAAAGGATTTATAAGCTGAGAAATCCTTGTTCGTCCACGCGTCGGCCCATCGCTCGATAACGCCGTCGATTTCGTCAGGATCGATTTCAACTGGAGGTCGGCCATCGTCGCAATTGGGAATAGGGGGTTCTTTTTCTACCGGCGCAGGAGTTGGCGTTGTCGTATCGGCCACTTTTTTCTCAATGACCGGAGTGACCGCCGCCGGTTCCGCTTTTTTGCTCAAAAGAGGTTTTATAACAAAGATGCCCACTACCGCCAGAAGTGCGAGCACAACCAGAATGACCAGTATGAGCTTAGCATTGGATTTTGGTTTTTGTTCGATATCCGGTGGTTCTTGCATTTTGCTATCTCCCTAATCGATCAGTGCGTCGATTTTTCATTTCGCATTACCGCTGCACGGTAATTGTGGAAAGGCTTTTATTTTCACCCACCTCCGCGCCATACTTTTTTTATGCGTCTTGTTTGACACCCTGATAGTTTCCTATCCCTGAATGTGTCAACAACCTGCATGTAGCTTAAATGATCTTAAGAGGCTTGTCAATTTAAGGCCTAAGGCGGAAGGCGGAAGGTGATTAGAGAATGAGGATACGAAGCGATTTTGAGACACCATCCATGCCGTGCCTTTCGAGACATCCCACTAAAGGCGGGATGTCTCGAAAGGCACGGGTTCCACAAGAAGAAAATCGCTCAATTTAGGTGAAACTAAATCAGGGTTTCGCCGAACGAATGGTTTTGCACGAAGGAGCGGACGAAATTGAGCGGTGCGTCGGTCACCATCGCATGCTTGACATCTTCGGGCAACCCTAAACTTTCCAAATCGGCGTAAATCCGCTCGAGCGACCCCATACCGGCGGGATGATCCGAGCCGAACATCACCCTGCCCTTGTGGCGTTCCAGCCCATCGCAAAAGGTATCCCTGAGTTTTACCTCGCCGCCCACCGCTTCGATGAAAGGCTTGTATTCGGGCCGAAACGCGGCGAAAACGTTGGTGGCGTCGAGGTAAAGATCGGGAAAATCGTCAAGCAACCGGTAGGCATGCTCGATTTCGGGGAACATCATGTGGACAAAAACCGTCGGCATGCGGGGATGCTTTTTGATGAGCGCTTCGAGTTTGACGGCGGGCATGGGCATTCCATAAAAAGCCTCGAAGCCCGTGTGGAATATCGCCGGCCTTCGCACTTCTTCGAGGTAATCGTAAAGCGGCTCCATGCGCTCGTCCCAAGGGTCGAACTTCTGGACAAAGGGATGAAACTTCATACCCACACACCCTCGGTCAAAAAGATCGCGCGCTATTTCCGGCTTGTTCGTATCTTCCTGGTGAAGCGACCCGAAAGGGATGGCTCCGGGCGTCCGGGAGCAGAAATCGATGTTGAAGTCGTTGATGGAAGTGGTTTCTTCGAGTTTCAACGGGTAAACGAGGTTGAAGAAATGCGTGACACCCTGTTCGCGCAAGTCGCGCAATATACCCCGTTCGTCAATGTCCGCCGGAACGGGATGTGAGGGGTAAGCTCGAATTATCCAGCGCAAAAGCCCCGCCAGCCGACGTTGAGGCAATACGTGCACATGACTGTCGATGCGGAACCCGGCGTTTTGACGGTTTGGATTTGTTTCTGTTTTGCTCATCTTGTCGATAAATTTATGATTCGAATGGTACGATTTTCCACGATGATTTTAAGGTATGCAAGGAGGGTATGGAAGAATAGCAGCGGTAAATAGTGCAACTCAAGAGAAATATACGATCAGTTGTGTAGAAGTCCCTTGAGTAAGGAAGGGGGCTGCCGACGAGCGACAGCCCCTTGGGAGGTCGCCGCTGTAAATAACCAGCGGCTAAAAAAAGGGAAGGGGCATTCCCTGGTCGCAATAAACATTCAATTACAGTGCCAAATGGGCGGGCAATTTAACAAGTTGCTGATTATAAAAGGAAATACAATTTATCGGAAGGGAAACGGGTGTTCAAACATCCCCTCGGGGATGAAATTTTTTTTCGGTTTTGAAAGTTTTTTCCACCCCGGAGGATAAAAAATCACCTCTGTTCGTTTGCATCGAGGAATTGTTTCAAGGTTTCTCTGCTGTTGTATTTCGGTTCGAATCCCACTTCATTTTTAATTTTTTCGCCGGAGCACCACCATGGCCATCGCATGAAATCCAACTGCCCCGATGGAGCCTCGAAAAGCACGCCAAGTTGCCACATCAAATCGACAAGCGGATATATAAGCCATGGTCTGAAATTTACCGGAGGTATTTTCCCTTCCATCATCTGCCACATTTCGGACATTTTAACAGTGTCTTTTCCGACGAGGTTGTAGGTACCCCGGGCTTTTTGCTCGATACACATCAGGCAAGCACGCGCCACGTCGTCTTCGTGGACGAACTGCATCGTCGGGTCCTGCCCGTCGATGTGAAAACGCAGGCCCATGGTGATGCCTCTGGAGATGTAATTATCGACATTCGGCCCGAGGACGATACACGGCCTCACAATCGTCATATTGATTTCGGGGTGGGTGCCCATGAATCCCCGGCACATTCTGTCGATTTTGGCCTTGTCGTATGCATATTGGTAGCTACGCGGCGCGCGCAGCGGATGATCCTCGATGAGCGGCTCGGGGTTGTCGGGCAGTGCGCCGTATGCGGAGGCCGAACTGGTCACAAACACCTGCGTCGCCTTGCATGCCGCCGCCGCTTGAAGGACGTTGTCGGCGCCCCAAACGTCTATCGAGTGCATTTTGACAAGGTTATATATCGGGTTCAGGACGAAGGCGAGGTGAATAAAAACTTCCACCTTCTCTGCGCGCGCCAATTCGCGAAGCGCTTCGTCTCGGACGTCCATCGGGTGGAAATCGACTATGTCGGGTATGGTCGGAGGTTCGACGACATCCACCCCGATGATTCGGTCAACGTCGGGTTTGTCCTTTAAGGATTGGAGTATCCTGCCGCCCAGATACCCTGAAATTCCCGTGATTAAATATACACTCATGGCCCAATTCCTTTTTTACTGGAAAAACAATAGGGGCCCGTACGGACCCTTACAAATTAAAACACATAATCATCACGCTTGGGGCTGAAGGAATCGACGGCAAACACCGGACCTTCTATCACGACCGCGGAATGCGGCGCTCCCCCAGGTATGGTCAATACCTGGCCGGCGGCGATGTCATGATCTTGTCCGTCAACGGTCATCCTGAGTACCCCTTTGGCTATATAGCTTATCTGCTCGTGCGGATGCGTATGCTCGGGCAATACGGCGCCCTCATCTATCTCGACGAAGGTTACGGTCAACCTGTCGAGGTGTACCGCTCGCAGACGAATGCCGGGAACAATTTCCTTATAAGGCAAATCCTCTATAACCAACGGTAGCATATCCTTTTCTCCTGTTGTAGCGTTTCAGGTTGGGTCTGTTTGAGGAATTACAATAATTATAATATCAAATCCTGATCCATAATTAAAATAACCTTCAGCGGGCGTTTGTCAAGGCTTGACAGGAGCTTTCCGGGCCATCAAAATACTAATGCTGTTGTATTGCTTGAAACCTAACAGGAGAGACGGCGTTCAAATAAAAGTGCCGTAAAATCATCCGTCACGGGGGAAGAAATGCTTAAACGAAGTCTGATATCAATCGCATCGTTTTTAATTTTTATATCGCTTTCGGCGGTATCGAGCAGGAGCTCGATGATAATGCCGGTCAGCGAGATCAAGCCGGGTATGAAAGGCTACGGACTTACCGTCTTCGAAGGCACCCGACCGGAGCGGTTCGACGTCGAGATAATTAACGTGCTCGAGAAGGCTTTGCCCAAGCAGGACATGATACTGATCCGGGTTTCCGGCCACGGACTCGAGGAGTCCGGTATATACCAGGGCATGAGCGGAAGCCCCATATTCATCGATAACAGGGTTGTCGGCGCGCTCGCGTACGGTTGGTCTTTCACGAAGATGTCCATAGCCGGCGTCACGCCCATTAAAGACATGCTCGCAGAGCTGAACAGACCGCTTGAAAACTCGCAGGCGGTCGCACTGGTTGAAGACGGCTCCAGGAATTTTTCTTATCGCGATGGACAATTCGTTCCGGTGGCGAGTCCTGTTACGGTTTCGGGATTGCCGCCGTCTCTGATGGGCGAGTTGACCGACTTGCTCAAGCCTTACCATCTGGTGCCGTTGCAAGGCGGCGCCGGATCGGAACCGGCCGGCAAGGCCGCCGATCTCAAGCCCGGCAGCGCCTTGGGCGTGACGATGGTTCGGGGAGATATAGACATGACCGCCGTCGGCACTGTTACGTGGGTGGAAGGCTCGAGAGTGCTGGCTTTCGGCCACCCCTTCCTCAACGGCGGCGAGATAAGATTCCCCATAACAAGCGCAAAAATCCTCGCTCTTCTGCCCCGTCTGAGCATTTCCTCTAAAATGGGGGTTTCCACCGGCGAGATCGGCGGACTCGTACAGGATCGCCAAAGCTGTGTACTTGGAGACCTGCGCTCGAAAGTGCGCATGGTTCCTTACGACATTCACGTGAAAAACCGCCGCACCGGTCGGGAAGAATCTCTGCACATGGAAATGGCGTGGGTAACCAACTTCACCACCAGGTTGATGCCTTTGTTGCTTCGAGCGGGTCTGGATTACGCGGAAGCCAACGCGGGAGAAAACACCGCCCAATGCGCAATCGAGGTCACATTCAAGGGCTATCCCCCATTTGTGTTGAAAAATACCTACTTCAACAACAGGGGACCTTTCAACAAGATGATGGTTCTCCCGCTGATCAAGATGATTTACAATCCCTTCGTGAAGGTCGAGATAGAGTCTTTGAAAATTTCGGTGGACGTCGACCCGCAGATACGTATCGCGATTATAAAACGCATGTGGATGGAAGAGGACGAGATATCTCCCGGCGGAACAGGTAGACTTCACGTGGTGCTTGCGCCCTTCGGGTCGGACGAGGTGGAAAAGGTCGTCGAGGTGCGTATCGAGGAGAATGCCGAGCCCGGAATGAATGTGATGCTGGGAGCGGCGGGCGGGATGGTTGTCTTGCCGCCCGTGGCGCCCCCGGTGGATTTCCCGGGCATAATGAAGATATTCAAATCCCTTTACAAGTTCACCGACTTGGTTGTAGTTCAACAATTATCCTCGACGGGGGCGAGGATCGAGGGATATTACATGCCCGATCTGCCGCCCGCCGCTATCAGAATACTGGGCACTCCAAATTCCACCGGGCCCATGATAACATCCGATTTCAGAATGACTCCCGTCCACACGGACTGGGTTATACTCGGCCAGGCGGCATTACAGGTTAAAGTCGGCCAAAAATACTGAGATAAAAGAGAATCGAGAGGAGAGCAATGAGAAAAACATTGATTATCTGGTTGTCGGCGCTGATCGTTTCGAGCGCCGTTTATGCGGTTACAACACGTTACATCGAGATAAGCACACTCGATAATTTCCTGGCCGGCAAATCCGAATGGGTGGAGATTTCAGCGCTGGGGAAAATTCGCCCCGGACAGGCTTTCAAAAAGCACAAGCTCGGCGAACAACAGGTTTGGAGCATTCTGCCTCATTCGTCCGGCAGATACTTCGTGGGGACGGGCCTGCGCGGGAAAGTGCTGATGTTCGATGGGAGAAAAATCAGCACCGTGTTGGAAACCGAGAGCGTAATCGTTTCGTCCCTCGTCGAGGGCCGGGGCGGCAAGGTGTATGCTTCGGTCGCTCCAGGTGGGGAGATTTACGTCATCAACGCGAACGGCTCCGGCGGGAAAAAATTCTGCAAGCTCGAAGACAAGTACGTCTGGGCGTTGGCGGCGGGCAAAGACGGCACGATATACGCCGGTACCGGCCCGGAGGGGATAATATACGCCATCGGCCGGGACGCAAAGCCGAAGAAAATCATGGAACTCAAAGGAGATCAGGTGGTAAGATTAGCCATCGACTCCAAAGGTAAGCTGCTTGCCGGAACGGCGAAAAAGGGCGTGCTGTATCGCATAGACTCCGCTCGAGGCCATTCGTCAGCCATAGTCGCTTCCTTCCCCAAGATGGAGATAAGCGGCCTGGCGCTCGGGCCTGAAAATTCCGTCATACTGGGACTTAATTCTCTCAAGATTCGGGCACAGAAACCGCAATTAATAAAGCGCGCCGAAACTCAGCCGGGCGCCAAGCCCGAAGAAACTCCTCAAAGCTCCGGGGCCGACGCCGCTGGGGCTCAGGCCGGCCCGTCGGGCGCATTGGCACGAGCCAAGTGCCGGATCGTGAGAGTGACCGAAGATGGTATTATCGAGACCATCTTCCAGCAAAATAAAATGTTTATTTCCGACGTCGTGAACCTCGCGGACGGAAGGGTTATTTTCTCCACAGGGCCGGAAGGGAGATTGTTCGCAATATCGTCAGATAACGAAATAAGCTTGCTCAATGACCTGCCGGAGTCGCAAGGATCGGCTCTGGCCGCCGGAAAGGGTGAACTGGCCGCCGTGGGTACTGCAAGCCCGGCAGTGTTGTATCTTGCGAACAAGGGAGCCGGCAAGGGCGCGGAATTTACCAGCGCAGTTCTGGATGCTTCTCTGCCCTCTGAATGGGGACGCATATCGTGGAAAGCTACCGGAGGAGGCATAACCGTTGAAACCCGTGGCGGAAACGTTGAAAACCCCGACGATTCGTGGTCGAAGTGGCGGGTTGTAGGAAGCAGCGGGCAACCTATTCCTTCCCCGGCGGGCCATACGGCCTGTAAAGGGCGCTACCTTCAGGTCAGGATTAAATGGAGCAATTCATCCACCGAAGTCCGATCCGTTAGAGTGTATTACCGACCGGTTAATCAACCGCCCCACATATACTTTGCGAGTGTTGACGGGGGCGAAGGAAAAAGCTCACGGAAGGGCGCACCCCCCCTCCAGAGCTTCTCTTCCAGCCGGCCGAACCGCTCATCCTCTAAGGTCATCAAGTGGAAGGCGAACAACCCCGACGGCGACACGTTGGGTTACTTGCTCGAATACCGCCGGGAGGGAGAAGATGTTTGGGTGCCGATAACAGCGGATTTCATCGGGAAAACTACCTTCAAATGGACTACCTCCGACATCTCCGACGGAACCTACAGGATTCGGATCACGGCTACGGACGAGCTTTCAAATCCGCCCGGCCGGGAGAAGATCAGCCGATGGATTACCGAACCGTTCCTAGTGGATAACCGGAAACCGTCCGTGAAGAACCTGAATGCACGTGGAAATGTAATCACCGGCACGGCTTCGGATGAATCAAGCGTTATACAAGGCATCGCGTACTCGCTCGACGGCGGGACATGGATACCTATATGGCCGGAGGACGGTTTTTATGACCAGAACCCCGAGAAATTCCGTATCGTTCTCAATGACCTCGATTCCGGCAGTCACGAGATAACCGTGAGCGTCGAGGATGAAGGCGGCAATATAGGAATCGGCGCTGTTGCTTTCTCCGTCAAGTAGGACCGCAGGCACGACGGACAAGGGATTTAAATCCCTTGTCTCAAGGGGTACACCGAGTGCGAAGTATTAAGAAAAAACATCTTCGCACTGAGAACTGCGGGCTTGACGTATACCTCGATTCGGAATAGTCTCTCAGTAAGATGAAGTGAATTATCGCTCGATAACCGCTCATGGTTTTTCGTGCGAAGGGAATGTTATGACTTCGGGACCGAGAAGATACTGCATGGGATGTGGCGAGCCTGTCGATACTCACATCGTTGAAAGAGGCGGCGTTCGAGAACTATGTTGCCTTTATTGCGGGTTGACGCTGAAAGTCCTCGGTCCTGCCGAATCGGTAGAATCAGCGGAATCCGACGAAATACCCGAACTTATCGTAGAACCGATTGAAGAACCGCCTGAAGCATGGTCGGTAATAATCGCCGACGATTCCGATTTCCTGCGCGAATTCATGAAAAAGCTCATACTCAAAAAAGGTCTTGCCCACGAAGTCACCGCTTGCTGTGACGGCCAGGAGTTTATTACTGAAGCGACCAAGGCGCTTGCCGGCGATAAAGTGCCCGATATTGTAATACTTGATCTCGAGATGCCGCGTATGGACGGAGTTACCGCCGCCCGGACCTTGCGGGCGGTCGAGGCGAAATTCGAGACAGAGCGGAAAATCCCGATTCTGTTTTTCAGTGTGAGGCGTTGCGACGACAGCCTCAAGAAACAATTGGCCCGCTGCGCGCCCGCCAGTTACATCAACAAGGGCGTATCTTCGACTCCCGAGCAGCTCACCCACCGGGTCGACCAGCTCATTAAACACCTGCTGAGAAAGCAGGCCGAGAAAGGCGGGTAAGTATGGAAGGATCGGAAGACGACAGAAGATCTCATCCCAGGCTGCCCGTTATGATTCCCGTCGAGTATAAAAAATTGAGCGATTTCTTCGTCGATTACGCTCTCGACATCAGCCATGGAGGAATGTTCATCGCCACTGAAAGAAATATCGAGCCGGGTTCGGAGGTCGAGATCAGCTTCTTCGTACCCGAGTTGGAATCGACTTTTGTGGCGAAAGGGAAAGTAACGCGGCAGGGGTCGGCGCCCGGTTCTCAACTGGAAGAAACAACTCCACTGGTCGGAATCGGAATCCAGTTCGATCCGCTTCCGCCCGAAAGCGTCGAGATTATCGAGCAACTCTGGCAAAATAAGATCAAAAGCTGATCCGCTTATTCGTCCGGATGACGTCTTCTCATAGGAGCGTTAATATAAATGTTCATGGAGTTCTTGCACACCTTTATTTTGTCTTTCATCCCGGTCTTTGTAGCGATGGATCCGGTGGGAATTCTGCCGCTTTATATCTCCTTCACCAAGGATATGGACTTTCCACACCGGCGCCGCGTTACAGTCGAAGCGCTGGGGACCGCCCTGGTAGTCACGGTGGTTTTTATGTTTGTCGGAAGGGGCATCTTC
>CAZDAF010000078.1:0-12168 GCA_964503115.1 uncultured bacterium | reverse complement strand
CCTTCGGCGGAATTCCTCAGGAACGCGGGCCAAAGTAATCCATGAATAATCCGGGTTAAGAGACATTGAAAATGGATATACGCAATTTGGAAAATGAGGCTGAGATTATTTCGACCGTTGCGGAATGGATATACCGGGAATGGGGCCATTTGGTCAAGGGGCGTACTTTTGAGACGGCGAAATCGAAAGTCCGCCAGAGCCTTGGGCCGGAAGACATCCCCATGACCCTGGTGTGTTACATTGAAGGTAAGCCGGTAGGGACTGCCGGTCTCGATACCGCCGATATGAGCACGCACCCGGAACTTTCTCCCTGGATGGTAAGCGTGTATGTTAAACCTGCCTATCGCCGCCGTGGCGTCGGAGCCGCTCTCTGTAAGCGGATTGTGAGCGAGCTCGGGAAGTTGGATTTCAAGACGGCTTACCTTTTCACTCCCGACCAGGAGCGGTTTTACGAGCGTCTTGGGTGGAAGACATTTGCCCGCGAGGAGTATCGGGGTGAGAAAGTAGTCATAATGCGAATTGATTTGGACTGATTTTCCGGCAAATTATCTTGTCCCCGACTATAAAAAAGCTATTGCCGAAAGCCGCATTTGTTGCAGGCACACTTGCTTTTTCGATTGCCGCGGGCGTTTACCTAGCCGAATGGTACGGTTTCATGGCTGAAAAAAGGTTTATGAGGCCACATCGCCGGGGCGGTGGGGTTGTTTTTTCTTGTTTGTCCGGGAAAGCTATAAAAGCGGATTGTTTAATTAATCCAGCACTTTATCCGATTTAGCGAAAATCCACAGGAATCCGGCAAGTATCCCCACCCCTGCAACAAGGCTGACCCAGGGGGGCATACCGTATGCCGTGGGGATATCTCCCACTGCCATGCCCACTCCCGCCACCAGCAGGGCATAGGGAAGCTGAGTACGTACGTGGTCGGTGTGGTCACTCGAACTGGCCATACTGCTCATTATCGTCGTGTCGCTTATGGGCGAGCAATGGACACCGAAGATACTCCCGGCCAGCACCGAACTTACTACACCGACCAACAACAAATCCAGTGTTTCACCGCCGATTCCCACACCGGTCGATAAACGGAGCGTTACAGATACCACCAGCGGGATGAGTATCCCCATCGTACCGTAGCTGG
The DNA here is from genome assembly GCA_964503115.1 of uncultured bacterium. GTDB lineage: Bacteria > RBG-13-61-14 > RBG-13-61-14 > CAYWKU01 > CAYWKU01 > CAZDAF01. The sequence continues at coordinate 11,033 of CAZDAF010000078.1, read as the reverse complement.
TGCCGGTGGCAAAACTTATCACCGCGCTCAGCGCGAAGACTATCACCGGCAGAAAATGCGGCTCGATTCGGCCCATGAGTACGGTGGTAAGGTATTCGGCGGTATGAAGCTCCTTGCAGATGGTTCCGAGCGACCACGCCAGCAGGAGGATTATTATCGCAATTACCATCGACTGCACGCCGCCGAGCCATGCGTCCATGCTTTTGCTTAAGGTGAGTATCCGCTGAAAAACAACCATCGATATTGCAACGATGCCGCCCAGAAGGCTCGACCAGCAAAGCACTATATTCGCATCGGCGGAACTGAAAACCTCCCACGCGGCGGCATTCGCAAACTGTTCTGCGCCCATGGTTCCTTTCCCGTGATACCATAGTCCGATGAAAGTCGCTATCACCACCACGAGGATGGGCGCCAGCGCGTTGTACCATCTGCAAGGCGCTCCTTCGGGAGGCTCGATCAGGTCCTCGCGCAGATTGCCTAAAGGCATCGAGCCGTCGGCGATCACCTTTCCCGTCGAGCGTGCCCGCCGTTCAGCTTTCAACATCGGCCCGAAATCCCGGTCGAACCATGTGGTCATAAATCCCAAAGTCAGGGCAAGCAGCGGGTAAAAACGGTAGGGGATGGACCGGATGAACACCACGTACCCGTTTTTTTCCATCCCGATGATATCAAAAGCCTCGTTTATCAGGCCGACTTCGAGACCTATCCACGTACTGATGAGAGCTATCGACGCTACGGGGGCACTTGTCGAGTCCACTATGTAGGCGAGCTTTTCCCTGCTGATGCGTCGGTCGTCGCTGATGGGCCTCATGGTGTTCCCGACGATAATGGTGTTTGCGTAATCGTCGAAGAATATGAACAGGCCCAAAAACCATGTTAAAAACTGCGCTCGACGCGGAGTGGTGGCGTACGACCTCAAAACATTGACCACCCCCTGCATCCCGCCGCTTTTACTCACGACGCCAATACAGCCGCCTATGAAAATTATGAACAGCAACATCGCCGCGTTGCCGGGATCGGCGAGCGACCCGAGTATATATGTATCCGCCGTCCGCCATAGCGCGCCCAGCGGGTTGTAGTTATAAACGAATAACGCCCCCAGCCAGATACTCAAGAACAGACTCACCAGCACCTGACGGGTGGCCAGCGCCAACCCAATCGCAAGCAGCGGCGGCAGGATCGTCAGAATGCCGGGAATTACCCTTATATGTTCGGTAGCTTTTTTGCCGTTTACATCAAGAACAAGGGTTGTGCGCCCTGCCCGATTCGGTTTCCAGGTTATTTTTTTCGATTGTCCCGGAGTGAGCTTTCCATCGATAATTTCCTCGCCCAGCGTCAGTCGATAACTTATTTCCTCGGTAACGGCTTTGGTGGCAACAAGTTTCACCTCGCTCCGCACCCCTTTGACACTTATCGAATCGACATCGATATCGATAAGAGGTTCGGCTTGTGCGAATCTCGGAGAAATGGAGAATAACGCCAGGGCCAAAATAAATATGTATCGACGCATAAGTTCACCTTCCATGGCCCGTTCCGACTTCTTAAACTGGAATTATGCGGCAAGTCGCCCTTTCAGATTTGATATTTTTTTAATAATCCCAGCGCCACCATAGATTATCAAGGCCAGTACGGCCAATGCAACGATAAAGGCGCCAAAGGCAATCCAGGTAATGTAATTCCCGCCTGAAAGAAGATTAACCGGGTTCAGGCTGGGCGCCCGGACTATTCGGCCTTGTGTGCTTCTGTATCTTTGTGGTATTTCGGGTATTCCATCGCCGTCCGTATCTTTAAAAGATCTCACATACTCCATGATGACCTTCCAATCCTTAAGTTCCTGCAGACCGGGTTTTTTCTTGTCCGCATCAACTCTGGCATCGACAAGATTTTCGATCGGATTTCCGTTCTTATCCTTAGGCGTTATATCGAGGATGTTGTAAGTCAACCCCCCGATAATCTTGATAAAGGAAGCGATATAGAAGTTGCACGAAACCTTATAAAGCTTCTTATTGTGGTCCGAATAGTCAAGGAACTCGTATTCCCCGTTTTTTCCCTCGATTAATATTTCCGTCACCCGGTCGAAAGGCATTCGGTATGGGTTATATTTAACCTTTATTCCGGAGACTTGTAATATATAATCATCATCTTTTATCGGGGCGATAGTGGTAGGAACTTCCGAAGCCTTTTTTATCTCCGAGGCATAAAGATAAAAGCTGACCAGAGGATAGCTCATTGTGCCGTCCATACCTATGCCGAGCGGGTTGGTTCTGAAAAGATCGCATACGCTGATCCGCCCGGTACGACCTTTTAGAATATGGCTCCGAATGAGGCCGTTTGCCTGAATCGCCAAATGCACCCGATCGTTCGGGTCGTCCGTTAGCCTGTTTATCGACCACCGGAAGGCATCCGCTATCATATTGCCAAGATTCGATTCTCCCGGTTCGATCATGAGATCGAAATCGGTTTCAGCTATATCCTGATAAAATGTTAAACCGAATTCCCCTAAAACCTTCTGATTGATAATTTCAATATACGATTCGATTAAATCGTTTGTCCTTGCGTCTCCCACAATAGAATCGTTAATCTCGACGATTTTATAATTCTTCAGCTCGGTTTTTCCGGCGTCCACCGTCACGTCAAGCACCCCGACGTGTTTCCCGTAAGCCCAAGCCTGAACGATGATCGTGCCCGTAGGCACGGCTACGATCGGCTTCGGGAGTTTGGTGTGAGTATGTCCACTGACGATGATATCAATGCCCTGGACTTTTCCGGCCAATATTTCATCTTCAGATTTCCCCTTATCGGCCATCAATCCACTGTGGGAAAGGCATATTACGACATCTACCTTTTCTTTTTCCGTAAGCTGTTTAACAACCTTGCGCGCGGTCGAAACTGTGTCCCCGAATTTCACCGGCGAGGCGAATGGAGATTTTTCCGCCGCGTCTTTGCCTATCAACCCGAAAAGCCCGATCCTTATCCCATCCTTTTCCAGTACAATGTACGGCTTGACGATTCCTTTATTGAAAACCTCTTCCAGGCTGTCATCTCTATCATCATCTTTGTTGAAAATAGCGTTCGCAAGAACCACCGCCGGCATTTTTCCCTTCATGACGGCGGCATTAAGAATCCTGGCCAGTCCATCGGGCCGCAAATCGAATTCGTGGTTTCCGAGTGTAGTGGCGTCATAGCCCATCTCTTTCATCAAGCCAAGCTCAAGGGCCTCTTCGCGGCTGACCATGTGAAAGAGGGTGCCCATGAGAAAATCGCCGCCGTCAAGTACCAAAACCGGATTTTTGCGAATTCTCTTTTCAGTTTTTATCACGGTCGCTATCCGTGCCCAGCCACCGAGGGTACTATCGTTTGATGTACCGATAGGGGTGTAATCTTTATTCGGGGAATGTCCCAAAAGATGCGAATGGAGATCATTGGTGTGGATGATGGTTAAAGACTTCTCTGCCGCCATAGAATGATTTGGAATGATGGTGAAACAAACAAGGAAAAATAAAGCTAAACGTTTTATTCTCATGATGGACTCCTGTCGGGTGTAAGTTAATATCCGGATGATGAACCGGCCATTAACCTTATATTACCCTGAAATAGTTGATTGATTCACCGAACAAGCCACACCCAGGCTTTCATATTTGCCCCAAAACGCCTTTTTCTTGCTTTTGTGCAATCTTCAGAACGGGACGCTTGTAAATCGAAATTTCCGGACTGTTTCCGGACAAAGCAAGAAAAAACTAAGGGCTCGCGGCCAAAAAGCCCGCAAACCCCTTATTTTACCGATGGGCCACGAAGGAATCGAACCTTCAACCTACTGATTAAGAGTCAGTTGCTCTGCCTAGTTGAGCTAGTGGCCCCTTTTTGAATCTTTCAAAATAGTATAATCATCCGTCGGTGTATTCAAGTAGGGATCGGGTGGCGGATCCGTATGGGTTGCTGTGCATTATTTTAAATTATTCCTTCTGTCGAACTATCGAAAGTTTGTGAATTATGCGCCGTGTCTCCCTCTCAAAATTACCCCCCCATTGCTTAATGTCGTATGGTGATTTATAAAAGAGCAATCGGTACGGTTTGATTTCGGAGATATCGATCAATGAAAAAACCGTTTTGCGCAAGGTGTAAATTTATCGCGGCCGGCGTATTGGTCACAACGTTGATTTTTGTCTCGAACGCGTCTTTTCCCGGCGAAGAACCTGCACGGCACCCTGTTTGCGACCCTCCCGTCGGGATAAACGTCGGGCTACCTTCCGAGCGAGTGGCGTGGCAAAAGCACGCGGGCGCAAACGGCGAAGAACACATCTTCCTTGTCGGCTTTTTCGATCAGGGTATCGAAATATTCACCACTATCTTCGCTTTTAAGTATGGGCCGATAAAAAAATTCGGTTACTATTCCTTCCTGAACGAAGATTCGACCGGGAAAAAGTGGTTTATCAAGGGGGAATGCAAATCCGATTACCGCGACGTATCGAAAACCAGCCTAGACATCAACTGCGGGAACACTTCGTTTTCAGGCAAATGGCCCGAATGGAAACTGGTCATCAACGAAAAGGAGTTCCAGGCCGAACTCACCTACCGCGCGACAGTGCCGACTTTCGACGTAGGAAGGTGTTTTTATACACCGGATCGCAAAATACACCTGGACTGCTTTGTTTTCGTTCCCCGCGGAAGGGTATGGGGAACGGTCACTACGGACGGCAAAGTACGTAAAGTCTCCGGCCAGGCCTACGGTGACCATTCTCATCAAAACCTGCCTCCCACACGCCAAGGGCCGTTTTACTATGCAGTTCGGGTGTTCCCCGATCCGAAAACGCCGGACGACGAAAAGCTCCACCTCAACTTCTCGAACCAGGCGCTCCACAAGGCTTATGGCGGCGGCGCCGATAAATTCTCTTTCGTGGTGAGTGACCGCGAGGTAATCGGTTTCACACGCAACATCGATATAAAGCCGTTGGAAGTTTTTGAAGACCCCGAAACCGGCTATAAATACGTGCGGCGCGTCAAAATAACCGCAATGGGCGAAAACTTCACCGTCAACGGACTGTTCGCGGTGGACGATGTGATCGAAATATTCGACATCTACCAATGGTTACCCCCATGGGCGCGAAAAATCGCAGAAAAGTTCTGGAAAAGGCCGGTATATTTCCGGTTTCTGGGCAAATTTAACGGCGTGCTCGATATCGACGGCAACACCGTGCGGATCAAACAACGCGCCACCAGCGAAATGAATTTCACGCAGTAGGATTAGGAAGAACTTTTAGTCTGGATTATTCCGTTTTGAAATTGACGGACACCTCAGTGGGTTTTCCCTCTTTCAGCTCCGGGCATCCTCACCCCACGCTTTTGCAATCTGCGGGTTCAGCTTGAGAAACTCCCGCCTGACATCGGCTTCAACCTCGTTTAGCGGGCAGGCGAAATTCATGCATTGGGTGCAAAGAAGTATCTTTATGGTCATGAAAAACCCCACCGTTGTAAGGATATAGATCACCATCAGGAACCATTGCGTCCCCGTGTATAAAAAAATCAGGGGATATCCCCAAATAACCGCAAACCCACCCAAAAAAAGGAACTTTTCCATGAATGACATTGGTCCCGGGCGGTAGTCCCATAGCTTCGGGGACCCGTAATTCGCCCAGCATTTCAAGCTGTTACCTTCTTCGGCATAGTGCGGGCAGTGCGAGCACATTACGCGGATTTCCAGAAAGCCGAAATAGCCGAATATTATCAACAGCCATGGGATAAGCAGCCACCCGCTCACGCGATAAATACCTGCGCCCCCCAGCAGAAACGACGGTGCGGCTATTATCAGGAAATGCGCCAGGTCTTTGGGCCGGAAATGACAATGCAAGGTCTTGCCGACGCTGCAATCGTCGCAACTGTCGGAAATGCATGTGGCGATTGGTTTTTGGGGGTCTAAAAACAACATGGCGCCTTCCTTAAAAGCAAATATACAGGCATCGCCTCCCTTTGCCAAGTTTGACACCGGCGGCACTAATATCTATGCTTGCGCTGGAGGAGGGCCTATGTGGGGCAAGAAGGAGACAGGTATGAGAGATTGGCGTAAAGGGATATTGTTGATGGCGCTTGCGATTATCGTCGCCGCATCGGGACCGTTGCGAGGCGATGTCGAGTCGCGCCGTATCAAAGTGTTGACCTTCAACATCTGGGGAATTACCGGCGCCGATCAGCGCGCGGTCAGGATCAAGGCCATAGTCAGGAAGATCGCCCAACTCGATCCCGACATCCTTGCCATCGAGGAGGCGTTTGCTTTCAGGCACCGCAGGTTATTAAAGAAGGCGCTGAAAAAGGCCGGATATCCGGTCGATAATTGGAGATATTTCCGCCGCGCTTACGGATCGGGAATTCTTTTCATCAGCAAGTTTCCCATCGAGGAAGTTGCGTGGGAGCCGTACGTGGTGAACGGCGCCTGGAACGATATTCAATGGCTCGGCGGCAAAGGCATCGCCTACTTCAGGTTAAGCACGCCCTGGGGGCCGCTCGACTTTTTTCAAACACACGCCATCGCCCGAATGACGCAAATGTTCGACGAAAACCACAGCTTCATCGAGGGAGACCCCGACGAGGTCGACCGATACATACACATGTACCAGATCGATAGATTCATACGCGAGCATAGAACTGAAGGCGCTCGTTCCGTAATCGCCGCCGGTGATTTCAACGTCTGTCCCGAAATGCCCGAGTACTACTTTCTGGTCGCAATGACCGGGTTCGAAAACAGCTTCGATGTCCTCCACCCCGGCGAGAACCCGTCCACTTACTCGACCGAAAACGCATACGTAACTTACGAATCCTCGCGGATCGACCATATCTTTTACAAGAACTACAAGGGCGATAAGGGCTGCCGGCTGAGGCCGGTCGTATCGCGCGTCGAGATGTATCAAAAATTCACCAGCCCGAAAACCTCGGAAACGATCAACTACAGCGATCATTACGGGATATGGACCGAGTTCGAGGCGCTGACCGATGAAGCCACGGTCGCGCTTTCAAAGAAAGGGCTGGGTTCTCGAAGGCCGGCCTCCCGCTCGCATTCGGAACTTACAGGGTACTCGGACGGAGCGATAACGCTCACGAACGAGAATTTCGAGCCATGGGTGGATTTTGCGCTCGGCATGTACCGAAGGGCTTATAAGAAGAAAAACCGGAAGAACCGGCTCCTTATCCCTATGGCCGAAATCGTGATCAAGTCGAAGTCTGCAAAACCGGCAACGGTGATAATCCGGCCCGCGCACCGGGTGTTGCTCGAGGAGAAAATCTGCGGCAGATAGCCGCACTTGAGAGCGCCCGGTCGCACTAACCGACCACTCTATTATTTGATAAATATGCCTCTTTCTCCTACACTTTTCCCGACATTAGAGGAAATTTCTATGAAAAATACGGAGGTATCTCGATGACGCACGCATTGGAATTGTTTAAGTTGGACGGCAAGGTCGCCCTTGTGACCGGAGGGAGCCGTGGTTTGGGGTATTTTGCCGCAGAAGGATTGGCCGAAGCCGGCGCCGATGTGGCCATTTGCGGCAGGGATATTCATGGCAAGCTGGACGAGGCGCTCGACAAACTGAAAAAACTCGGCAGAAATTGCATAGCGATAAAATGTGACGTGGCCAGAGAAGACGATGTAATCGGAATGGCCGAGAAGATGAAAGATCATTACGGAAAATGCGACATTCTGGTCAATAACGCGGGGATAGGCGGTGTAATTCCCTCGGATAAAATGAGCGCTCAAGCGTGGCTCGATATGACGAATACGAACCTGTTGGGAACGTTTATGTGTTGCAGGGAAATCGGGAAGTTAATGATCGAGCGGAAATCGGGCAACATAATCAATTTTTCCAGCGAAAACGGCCAGGTAGGCTTCTCGATAGGGATGACCGCATACGCCACGACGAAAATCGGTATAGTCGGGCTTACCAGATCGCTGGCGGTCGAATGGGGCAAGCACAATATCCGGGTTAACGCCGTCCTTCCCGGAAACATGGAAGAGGGAATGATGGAAATGCTCAAGGACAGGGAAGGGCCCGGGTATAAGATGTTCGGGGAATCTCTGTTGAAATTGATACCGCTGAACAATTTCGGCATCGGCGATGACATCAAGGGCGCGATTGTGTTTCTCGCATCGGAGGCCGGCCGATACATTTCCGGTGCGAAAATAGTCGTTGACGGCGGATTTACCGTGAACGCGGGCATGTAATACCCGCCGTGGCGTTTTGCGCTTATAGTCCCCTTTGAAATTGGACATATAAGAGCCTCTTGCAAAACAAGGCGACCGGGCATGTTTCACCTGATACAAGGCTTGCCTGCGGCAGGCAGGGATTTAAATCCATTGTCCGAGGATTTTCGCCATATATTTTTTAAGCTTCAGGGGTTGAATTTTTACAAAAGTGGTGTTATCCTACTCCGTTAAAATTTGTCTTCTTTAAAGTAAAAACCGAGAAAAAGAAAAAACGCAAAGAAAAGGGGGACGTTACTTATGAGTAAAAAAATAACAACCTTAACAGTGGTAGTAATTCTTCTTTTTGGAATATCGAACGCTTTTGCCACGGCTTCTCGCATGGAAGCTCTGGGAAATCAGGGGCTTTACCTCACAGACGACACTAACCCTTATTCCAACCCCAGCTGCCAGTCTTATTACCCGGACCGCCTCTCCATTCACATGGGCGGTATTTACGGAGGCGATGTCTCGGCCATAGCAGGCATCAGTCTCGGACTTACGGACAAGATGGTCTTAGGGTTGGTTGTCGGCGGACCCGGCGCGCTGGTGATGATAGTGGAAGGTGGCATCAATACCATAAAGACCAACGCTATTCTGCACAACCCATACACCCTTCGGCCCAAAGCTTTCAACGAATACTTCGAGGATTTGCTTCCTCTGGGCAGCACTCCTCCTTCACCCAACCGGGTTGACACCGGTTGGATGAATCCAATCGGAGCGATCCTTGCTTACAAAAGCGGCAATACGGCCGTGGGCCTGGGGTATGTATTTGTCAACGGCAAATACGAGGAAAACGATGAAATCAGTGACACCGATTTGGATGAAAAAGCCGTTATGCACGCCATGCAGATTGGCGTGTCAACAAAAATGGGTAAAACGATGCTGGAAGCATGGATCCATTGGTACCCTTATTCGGTAAAGAGCAAATACACCGACTCGGTTATGGAGAGCGCGGAGGATTTGACCGGTAACAGGCTTAATCTGGCCGGGCGGTTGATTTACAGCTTCAGCGACACCGTTACGATTGTGCCGGCGTTCAGCTGGGAGCGCGTGACCGGGGATGTCAACTTTGACACCACGCCTGATACCGACCTGGGTCTTGCGGCTCCATACGACGATCTCACCGAGGAAGCTCTCGACCAGACGTATCTCCTGGACGAGGTTATAACGGGCTTAAACATACAATATCATACGGGCGGGTTCTTCGGTTTGTTGATTACCGGTACCGTGGCGCTCGAGTGGAACAGATGGTATCGAGAGCTCGAAATAAACGAGACCGATTTTAATTCCAAGCACAATGAGAAAGAGTTCCTGGCGCCGAGGGCCGCGTTGGGCATCGAATACTGGGCTAACAAGACGTTCTGTTTCCGCGCCGGCGTGTCCACCAGTACCCTGTGGGCGGCCACTGTTGTTGAGGATGATAATGTAGACGTCGACGGCACTATAACCGAAGCTATCGAGACCATGGAGACCGTTCAGGTCACCACGGCGGCTGTAGGTTTGGGGCTGCATTTCGGCAAATTGCTTATCGACGGCACTTTCGGCAACATGTTCTTGGCCGGTGAAGACGGCGATCTTATGGGCGACGGGCCCAACCTGTTCAGCAACCTTGACTTGAAGGTCAGATGGTAAAAACGAACTAAACGACATTAAAGTCAGGCCTTTCCGGTTGGAGGGCCCCTGTTTTTATGTCAGGGGCATGCTATCCTTAGCGCTTGATGATGAGCCATCGGAATTTCATTTTTTCACTGTGTTTAATCCTCGTGCTTTTTTCGGCTTCCGGAGCACAAGGAATGGAATATTTTATTTACGGATTAGGCGGTGGAGGAAGTTATTTCCTGGAAGACGATCAATGGACCGGCCCGGCTGTGGGCATATCCGGAGGCTTACAGGCTTCGGAACCGTTGAGTTTCGAACTCACCATCCAACACGTACCCGTCGATGGGGACAGTTATTACTTCGCGTTGCTCGGAGCCAGGTATAGTTTTATCGAGACGGATTTTTTCATGGAGCCCAGTATCGATTTCCATACGGGAATATTGGTGCCCATGGGCGAGAAATCGGACACCGACGGGGTTTTGGGTGTCGGGGCCGGACTTCTTTATCGTACTCATCACGGTATCGAGTTCGGTCCCCGATTGGAATCAACTTTGGTATTTGCCGGCTCTCACAAAGGAGTTATGCTTAGCTGGACCGGTGTTGTGGGATATCGTTTCTGATAACCGCATTAACCGGATGTTTAGCTCGAAGGAGGTAAAAATGCGCGGTATATTTAAAGTGGTTGTGTCGATTGCGGTGTTGTCGATGTTTGCAGGTGTCGCTCCGGCTCGCGCTGTGGACTTGGCGAACAAGTTCGTTGCAGGAATTGATCTGGGCCTTTATGAGGATCCTGACCTGGCGGCCGTGGCACTGTCGATGGATTACCATGTTACCGAGAACGTGGCCTTTGGTCCATACCTTTCTTTAGGTTTTGACGTAAAAAGGCTTTATTTCTCCACGAGCGGCATAGTCAAATACAAGGCGAACCTGAGCGAAAACGCCAAGTTGAAACCTTACGGAATGGTGGGTGTGGGCTTTATCAGTCGAAATCGGACAAGACGCAATTGGGAGAATTACGTTACAAAACCTCTTTTTCCGGTGGGTGCCGGGTTCGAATACTGGTTTCGGGAAAATACCGCATGGGGAGCAAATCTGGTCTACAATGTATGTGATAAGCCTTTCTTTAGCCTTTTTGCAGGATTTCGAATCAAGTTCTGATAGGAAACTCAAAAAAACCGACTCTTTTTGTAGCGCCCTGACGGACGCT
>CAZDAF010000077.1:0-12189 GCA_964503115.1 uncultured bacterium | reverse complement strand
CTGCCCGAAAAGAAGTCGATGGGCGAACACATAGGTTCGCCCCTACAATTCCGGACGAAGGGGCTATATGCGAATGCGTAGGGGCGCAATTCATTGCGCCCAAAAGGGCACGGATGTGCACAGATGTGTCCGTCCGAATCCGTAGGGTTCGATGAGCGCAGCTTAAAAATCGAACCCCTACGGCTGATGACCCACACATCGATGTGTGAGAACCACGCCTAAGCGTGGTGATGCGCCACCCGACGACATTGTTTTTTTGAGTGCGGTAATTCATTACCGCTTTGGATGTGGTCACGCTTAAGCGTGATTATTTCCGCAAAATACGTCGATAAATCGTCGTAATAAAAGCGGCACTGAAGTGCCGCACTCCATATGATGCAGACGTGGGTGGCCCACACATTGATGTGTGGGTTTATATTTTTCGCACGCAGCCGTTTCTCATTATGAAACAATTGGGAAACGGGTTTGCTTTGCGTATGCAAGGCGAGTACTCTCAAGCCCATGAGGCAAGCCGGAGTAAGGAGCGAAATTTTACGCGCGTGCTCGATAGTACTCGCCGCTTCGATCCCGTATGCAATAACCCTCACCGGCTTCTATCTCATTGACGACGTCAAGATGATTCTTCGCGGGGTATATCCCCATAAATACCTCATATTCCACGATCCATTGCTAATTGGAAAAGGCTTTTTTCGTCCCCTGGTAATAGTTTTATGTCGAATTGACGGATTTTTCTGGTCAACGAGCGCCGGCGGGTATCGTTTTTCCAACATCATTTTATTTACGGCGATTTCGGTTTTGTTGTATTTCTTTCTACGCCGCTGGACGACGCCACTGCCGGCGTGGTTCGCCGCGCTGGTTTTCGCATTGCACCCGATCAACGTGGGCACCGTGGCATGGATTTCGGGCAGGGTGGATTTGCTCCCCGCCATGCTGCTGATGGCTACGGCGCTTTTGATGATAGGCACATCGAGCGTCGCGGCGCTTACGGCGGGCAACATGTTTTTCGCGGCGGCGCTATTCAGCAAGGAAATCGCCATAACCTTCCCGATAGTAATATGGCTTGGCGAAATACTGCTTGCCGGGAAGGATATACGGAGCGCAACCCGCCGTAGCGCGCTTCCCTTCATCATGGTTTTTGCATACCTGGCCGGCCGCTTTGCCGTGGATTTCTGGCCTCACGATCAATTTTATTCTCCCTTCCAACAGATAAACACCTATGGCTGGCTGGGAAACGCATTCATCATGGTAACCAACGTTATCTACATCCCATTGCCGTTCTGGCACCCGATGGATGTCTTCGTAAGCATCCTCGAGCCGGGTTGGGAACGAGCCCCGGAATTGACATGGGCCATTATATACTTCCTGTCGTTCGGCATTATCTTGCCGCTACTGGTCTTGCGAGTAGTACGCGACAGGGGCCGCAAGCGAGCGATGTTTTTCGGCCTGGCGTGGTTTTTTATAACGGCAATTCCATCAATTCACATCTTACGCAGCATGGGCGGTTCGAGGTACCTCTGTCTTTCAGTAGTCGGAGCCGCGCTTATAATTGCGGTCGTTGTTCGGGAACTTGGATCGAATTTCAAACCCGTCAGACACTATTTTCTTGCCGCCGCTTTCCTCGCCATTTGTCTTACCTCGAACATAATCGAGCAAAAGCGGTGGAGAGAAGCCATGGACCTTGCCGAAATTTCGGCATACAAGGTGGAGGCTTGCGCGGAGAAATTGCCCTACGGCTCGAAGCTGATAGTTTTCGACATGCCGCATTATTCGCCCGCCGGGAGGCCGCTTTACCCGTCCTTCGATACCTACAGCCTTCATTCATCCTACCGGCTCATAGTCGGCCGCCCGCGAGTTCGGGTCGTCAGGGGAGTAGCCGACATGCGGAAATTTTGCAAAACGAGCGGGATTTACTGCATCTCCTGGGAAAAGCTCACCAAGGGTAAATGTCCCGAATAAAAGAACTTCTTGCAAAAACAAGGCAACCGAGCATCCTTCACCTGAGACAAGGCTTGCCTGCGGCAGGCAGGGATTTAAATCCCTTGTCTGTCGTAACTTTAGATATACCGGTGTTAAGCAAACCACTATTTTTGCAAGAAGCTCGAAAGTGTGCGATTTTTTGCACATGAGCGATGTTCAACATGATATTTTTTTACATCCTGAGAAGGTCGGGTTGAGGCGAAAGGGTTTTTTCTCTTTGAAATCAGGCGGTTATAAGGTTTGTTGCGATTTATCGATATTGGCATGATAGTTGCTATATAGATATATTGAAAGTGTATGTGATGAAAAAGGTTCTCGGTACATTACTGGCTATAATAATCGCCTGGTGCGCAGGATGTGAAAACACCAGCGGCGGAGACGGTTCTCCCGTTGTGCCGCTGCCGTCCCCGCCGATTGCACGCGGACTCCCTATAGTGGTGGATTTCGATGAAATGCCGGATGGGCCTGTTGAGCAGACAACCCTGGCAAGCGGCGTCGAGGTGGACGGCGAAGACGTCGAGGTTCTGGAAGGGGAGGCGATAATCACGTCGGGGAGACTCGAAGTGACATCGCCTTTGGATTTCCTTCAGGCGGCGGTGCTGGTAAGAGATTTGAGCGGCTACCCCGGCACTACTATCGAAGGCCTCGATGAGGGCGGGGAATTGCTCACATTAACGACAAAAGTAGGGGATGAGTATTACTACGTTCAGTTGCTCGGACCGGATGATATTATACGAAGGGTCCAAATAAGGGCCGATAACGCCGAAGTTAAAAAGCTGATTTTCGCCAAGCCATTCAATATAGTCGATTTCGAGGCCGGAGCGGCCATACCTTCCACATGGCGGGTTTCACGGATAGCGATTACCGATTTTGACGGCGATTCGATTTCCGATGTGCTTCTCGCCGATTCCACCGCCGGGCAATTGATGGTTCTTCTCGGAGAAGGTAAAGGCGTCTTTTCCGATCCAATCGTCCTTTCAACACTCTCTCCCGCTGTTGACGTTATTGCAGAGGATGTGGACGGCGACGGGCTTGCCGACATCGCAGCTTTGGGAGAAGAGATAGCGATATTCTTGAATACCGGCGGCGAATTCGCGCTCATCGGGTATTACGCGACCCAACCCAACTCATACGACATGGCTATGGGCGACTTCGACGGAGACACCCTGCCCGACATAGCCATCGCTTCAGGCACGGGGCTTCATCTGGTAATCAACGAGGGCAGCGGAATTTTCGGGGCGCCTCAGCTTATCGTCGGCGGCGACGCCCGAAGCGTCGATGTCGGAGATATGAACGGCGATTCCTTCCAGGACATTATTGTCGCGAAAACCTCGCCGTCGGAGGTCGAGGTCTTTTTGGGAGACGGTTCCGGGGGATTCGTATCGGCCGGAACCAATTCGCTTCTTTCGGCCCCAATCTCGCTGTCATTGGCAAAATTCGACTGGGACGACCATCTCGACGTAACGGTTCTTATGGCCGGCTCGCCCAATTGGCAATCATACATCAATGACGGTTTGGGAATATTGTCTCCCAGCCAGGCGTTTCAGGCGACGTTCGGCGCCGCCGGCGCGTTCGCGATGGCCGATATAAACAACGACGGCTTCGCCGACATGGCGGTAGTGGATTCGGATAACAATGAACTCGCCGTCTTCACCAGCGACGTGACGGGAAACTTCACCATCGCCAAGCGAATCGACTTCGGCGGCTCGCCGATAGCGTTGGCCGCCGGCGACATGAATGAGGACGGCAGGGTGGATTTAATATACGGCAACAATTCGGGCGAGGTGTTGATTTACGAAAACGCATCAACATATCTCGCTGAAAAAACGGCTCCCCTCAGGTGACGAAAATGGATTCGTTAACCTGATTTAGTTCATAACCTTTTTGGCCCAGGCTCTTTGACAACGGTCAGTTAAAGGGCCTGTTTTTTTGCCCGAAACAGGGCCTTAACACACGCTGCTAACGGACAAAACGGCGTACCTTATCCTCGATGAGATCGGCGATTCCGTCGGCGCCGATTGTGCGAACGCGCTTGCCTTCGACGTACAAAGCCGCCTTGCCCTCTTTCATCCCTGCTACGCCTATATCCGCCAGTTTGGCTTCACCGGGGCCGTTAACGACGCAGCCCATCACCGCGACTTTGATCGGCTCGATGACGTCCGCAAGACGCCGCTCGATCTCGGCAGCGACGCTAACGACGTCGAAGGTACTGCGCGAGCAGGTAGGACACGAAATCAGCGTCACTCCCCTGTTCCTCAGTTCTAAAGCCTTGAGTATTTCCCACCCGACGCGGACTTCCTCGACCGGATCGGCGGAAAGCGACACTCGGATGGTGTCGCCTATACCTTCGGCGAGCAGAATGCCTATTCCGACCGCCGACTTGATCGCGCCGGTGAACGCCGTACCGGCCTCGGTAATGCCCAGGTGCAGCGGGTAGTCGCATTTTCCGGTCATCAACCGATACGCTTCGGCGGTGGAAGGTACGTCGCTGGCCTTGAGACTTATTTTGATGTCATAAAATCCCACGTTCTCGATGATACGCGCGTGCCCGAGAGCGCTTTCGACCATCGCCTCCGCAGTGGGGCCGCCGTATTTTTCGAGTAGCGGTTTTTCCAGCGACCCGGCGTTAACTCCGATTCGAATGGGAATATTCTTTTCCGAAGCCGCTCTTGCCACCGCCTCGGCGCGCTTGCGGCTGCCGATATTGCCGGGGTTGATGCGCAGGGCGTGGACGCCCGCTTCGATAGCAGCCAACGCAAGCCGATAGTCGAAATGGATGTCCGCCACCACCGGCAACGGCGATTCGTCGATTATCGCCGGCAGGGCCGCAACGGCGTCGGCATCAGGCGCCGCCACACGCACTATTTCGCAACCCGCCGCCGCCAGCCGGCATACTTGCTCACTAACAGCGCGAACGTCGGAAGTGGAAACGTTGGTCATCGACTGGATGCTCACCGGGTTCGAGCCGCCGACTCCGACGTTTCCTATACGAACTTCGCGCGACTTTCTACGCTCGACCATTATACCTCGCAGGATACCGCCCCTTATTTTTTAACGCAAATCCGAACCACCGCCCGACCAATCGGACATACAGCCGCATAATACTCGATGGAGGGTTGACGCATTGGGAATATTGTGATTTCCTTTATCCGATCCGGAATGCCTTATGGGTACGGCAAATACTTAAAAATTACCTGGGAGTTTTTTGAGCCATGAAAAGTTACAAAATTGCAATCATATTGCCGGCGGTGTTGTTAGTATCATGCGTCGCGATCGAGCAGGACAAGATAAAGGAAGGAACCTTCAGCGACGGCGCGCCTATGATAATGATAACATCGGGCAACTTCATTATGGGCGACGACAACGGCGAACCCGACGAGCGGCCCGCGCGGAAGGTGGTTGTGGATACCTTCTGGATGGACAAGTTCGAGGTAACTTACGAACGCTACGAGCGTTGCGTCGCCAAAAGGAAGTGCCGCAAGCCGAAAAATTATTCGGAAGTGAAAAATAAAAAGCGGCCGGTGGTGGGTGTAAGTTGGGGTGACGCCGCAGCTTATTGCGCCTGGGCCGATAAACGTCTGCCCACGGAGGCCGAGTGGGAAAAGGCCGCCAGGGGCGACGACGGAAGGACGTACCCCTGGGGTGACCGTATAGATTGCACCCTCGCAAATTACCGCGAATGCTCGAGATGTCGCACATTGCCCGTCGGATCCTACCCGAACGGCGCCGGTCCGTACGGCATGCTGGATATGGCCGGTAACGCATGGGAATGGGTTGCGGATTATTACGATCCCAAATATTACCGGAGCGCCCCCGAATCCAACCCGAAGGGGCCTATAACAGGCGAGTACCGCGTCGTGCGCGGCGGCTCGTGGGCAAGGCCGATCTTCGGGATGAGGGCTGCAGATCGAGCGGGGTTCAAGCCCGATACCCGGTCGGACGACATAGGCTTCCGATGTGCGCGCGATGAATGATATCCCGGGGGAAACTTTTATCCCATATGTGCCGAAAGGGACATTTTTCCCTTACGGATACAGGAGTCATTTGGGAAAATTTCACCGTCGGCTTTTTCTTTTGCAGGTAAATGTAATCGACGTTATGCTTCTATATAGAGCGTCATAAATACTTGTGCATGTATTAGAACCGCATCCCTGAGGAGCGAAGCGTCCTAGACAGGCCGTATGGCTCGAAGGGTGCGGTTCAAGGCTGTTTTTGCCGTGCCCTTCGAGACGGCCTTCGGCCTCCTCAGGAACACGGCAAAAGAATGCGCAATTATTTTTATGTCGTCATGTATAGCAACACCCGGAAGGAGGGAGATATGCACCTGAAATATATGATTGCGGTATTATTTATTCTTCTCGCTCTTGCGTTTTGCAGTTGTAAGGAAAAGAAACCGGAACAGACTCCCGAGCAGACGTCTACGTCGGTAACAACGGAGGCTCGCAATCCAAAGTGGGCCGTCCGGATCGAGAAGCCGGGCTGCCCGAACCTCCATAAAGTCTCCAGCGCGCTCTATCGCATTACGGTGCAGGGGTGGACCAAAGACGCGGCGATTGAGGAGCTGACCCAGGGCGGGTTCGGCTGGCACAGTGCCTGGACCAAGACGCTTCTGCCATACCTCCGCGATCTGGACATCAAAGGCATCAAGCAGCGGGCGGGGGTTCCCGAATGATTACCTGTATGCCGTCGGCTGAATATGCTACCTCAATACCGCGCCCCCATCTATCCCATATCAATCAGGAAAATATCAAAGAAGCTATTGAATTATATCTTGAGTAAGTGCGCCACGGACACTCGATTTTATCAGGCCCATCGTGCATCGTTACAGGTCATGGGAACGAGATTATGAATGTCTTGGCGCGCATGATATGATATAATCAGAGGGACAGGTTGCATTTGCGGCTTGGAAGTGTTCGGGAGTGCGGGTTGCCACATAATTTCAGAATAAATTTCTTCGTCGGGAAAACAGGTCTGTAACAATTCTGAACATAATATTTTTTCAAGGAGGTGGGAGATGAAGGAGAAAAAAGTTAAAGGCAGTCTTTTGGCAATCCAGGCCCGTTTCATACGTGCAAACAAGGATAAGGATTGGGATAAATATCTCAAACAGGAGGACTGGGATATCATCAGCGGCAGGGTACTGCCCTCCGTATGGTATCCGCTTGATACTTTCGAACGATGCGGCGTGGCCGTGTTCGAGTTGATGGCCGGAGGGGATTTGAAAGTCATCAGAGCCATGGGAAAAGAAAGCACGGAGATGCTTGTAAAAGGAATATACAAGATGCTCCCCACTGAATCAGGCCCGGCCAGAGCATTGAGCGAGTTGGTGAATTTCATCAGACTAGTCTTCAATTTCGGCGAATGGCGACTCGAAAAGTTGGATGAAAAAAACGTTAAAATTATTTTTGTTTTTGGCGAGAGTTCTCCAGGCATAGAGCTCTTCTGCAATTTGATGATGGGAGCTTTCGAAGGGATGATTGAAATGGGCGGCGGAAAAAATTGCTCGATCAATTTTGCGGTACGGGAATGGGAGAGAGATCCCGAAACCATTTTCGATATCAAATGGACCTAAATTTTGCGTTTGATATAGAATTATCCTGATTGGCCTTTGTTTTCAACGTCATGGGGGGAGTGGAGTTCTATCGATCAGTGTTTGTGAGGTTTTCCGGGGCGTTAGATTATGTGAGAATTTGGTTTTAGAGTCGAGATTTTGCCCCGGAATCGAGTCAATGTACTCGCCGCCGATGGAAGTCATTTCACCCCGAACGTCGCAAGCAATGCGTCCGTACCACGATCAAACCACAGATGACAAAGTTGTCTGATGCCGCTCGGCCTGAGGATTTTTACATTTTCTCGCCCGCTATTTTGCATATCTTGGATTCGTTCTCAGGACACTTTCACCTTTTTCCCGGTTTTTGGTTTTTCCGGTCGCGGCAGTTTTCCCTGTGGGCACACCCTCTGGCATTCGGCGCATGAGAAATAATATCCTTCGAGCATCATCTGGAGGGCCGTCGAAGCGTAACCTTCCGTTATGAATATATTTTTTATCGTTTTCCACGGTGTTTGATCGAGGTAGGGCCTTATGTAACAATTCCTGCAAAGCGGCTGGTTCAGGCGCGGGACGTGATCCGGGTCGGGGCTGAGCGCTCCGACGGGGCACGCATCGACACATTTCATGCAGCGATTGCACAGGTTTTTCGGCAATTTTCGTCTGGTGGGTTCGATTTTCGCGGTGGTGAGCATGCTTCCCAGTCGAACGTACGGCCCGAATTCGGGAGTGATCAGCAGGTTGTTGAGGCCCTTTACGCCCAGATCAGCGGCGATAGCCGCCTGCCGGTGCGACCATTCCGCCGCGTAATAGGTGGTACCTTTATGTTTATATACGTCCGTAGGCATACTGGCGGGCACGAGGTATGACATGTGTCCTTTCGATTCTAGGAATCTTCCGACGGCGCTTGAGGCGTGCTGAACGCGCTCGTAAGCCACCTGGGCGTCCTTGATAGCGCCCTTTGTGCCGCGAGGGCAATTCAGTGCGCCGGACAGAAGCGCGCCCACGAACACTATCGCAGTCTCTGCGCCGGGGAGTAAATCTTCCGCCGGGCGAGGCGGGTACGCAAGCTCTATATCCTTGACGCGAGCCACACCCACCAGGTCTACATCCTTGTTTTTGGCTATCTTGATTACTTCTTCACGCAATCCCATTATAACCTCCTCGAAATTCGACATTTTCTTTATCGGGAAAGAGCTTCTTGCAAAAACAAGGCAACCGAGCATGTTTCACCTGAAACGAGACTTGCCTGCGGCAGGCAGGGATTTAAATCCCTTGTCTGTTGTAACTTTAAATATACCGGTGTTAAGCAAACCATTATTTTTGTGAGAAGCTCGGGAAAATAAATTGATCAATCCAACTGCCGGCGTAATGTAGCCGCCGCCAGCAGGACAAATACCACCGCAAAAAAGCATAATATACCGAACGAATTTACTATTTCCACGAGCCCGAAACCTTTTACCATAACATCCCTCAGCGCTATATTGGCCCATGTGAGAGGCGACCCGTACCCCAGCGGCCAAAGCCATTTCGGCATGGTCTCGACCGGCCAAAACACTCCAGACACCAAAAGCAGCGGCAATATCACCAGCGGCATGAATTGCGCTACCTGCAACTCCGTACGGGCAAAGCTCGATAAAAACATCCCAAGGCCCGCGCCGACCATCGTGATTATCATTACCAAAAAGAAAACAATCCCTATAGCGCCGACCATGTGAACTTCCATGACCCAAAGCACGAACCCGAGAATTATGCACGCCTGAATCATGGTGAAAATCAGGAACCCCGCAAGATACCCGACGATTACCTCGACCCTCCCGATGGGCGAAGCCAACAGCCTCTCCATGGTGCCGGAAGTGCGTTCCCGGAGAAAGCTTATCGACGTAAGAATGAAAGTAAGCACAAAAGGGAATGCTCCCAGTATGACCGGCGCCAGGTAGTCCGTCGGCGTAAAAGTGGGCCCGCCGTAGAGATAGCGTTCTTTTATCTCCATACCGGCAAGCGCCCGGGCGGTTTCGTCTCCCACAACGTCCACCACATCGCGAACCGCCGGCATCAAGCCCCTGCTGATCCGCGCCAATATCGCGGCCAACTCTCCGGTGGCCAAAGCGTCGGAACCCTCGAAAAACACTTCCATCCCGGCAGCGCGACCTTCCGTCATGTCATCCAACCCGCCGCCGCGAATAATCAACGCGCCGCGTATACGGCCCTCCCGGAGAGAGCGCTCGACGTCGTTCTTGTCCACCGAAACCAACCGGACTCTATCCTCTTCCTCCAGCATGTCCTTGATAATTTCATAAATAACGCTTGTTCCGGAGGATTCCTTTATAAGCGCAAAAGGAATTTTGGACGGCGGCCCTTCGAGCAGGTACGATACCAGGGTCATCACCACGACCGGCAGGACGAAGATAAGCATTGCGGTGCGTCGATCCCGGGTGAATTGCCGGAAAATGCGCAATGCCAATGCGCTGACTCGCCTTACCGAGCCGCTCGACATCTCAGCCGCCCTCCCGGGCGATTTTCAGGAACGCCTCTTCCAAAGTGCCGGTTCCGGTTCGATTCAGCAACGCATCCGGTGAATCATCGGCGATCAATTTTCCATCGCGCAGCATGCCCAGTTTGTGGCAGCGAGAGGCTTCGTCGAGATGGTGGGTGCTGACAACCAACGTCGCGCCTTGTTCATTCAAGCGCTCGAAATGGTTCCAAAAGGCCAATCGCAACTCGGGATCCACACCCGATGTGGGTTCGTCCAGAAAGATAAGCCGTGGCTTATGCAAAAGCGCCGCCGCCAGGCTCGAGCGTTGAATCATCCCGCCCGACAGGGCGCCGACCAGGTCGTTTCGCCTTTGAGTAAGCTCGACCAGTTCGAGCGCCTCGTCGATACGCTCCTTTCTCTCTCGACCGGACAACCCGTACAACGCCGCGTAAAATTTGAGGTTTTCAACGATGGTCAGGTCGTTATAAAGCGCGCTTTTCTGGGTCATGTACCCGATATGCCGCGCAGCCGACCGATCGGGCATTTCGTGACCGAGTACACGCACCGTGCCGGCGCCGGCTCTCGACAAGCCCACCGCTATCCTGATAAAAGTGGTTTTACCGGCGCCGTTCGGGCCGATAAGTCCGTAAGTTTGGCCTTCGCTTATGGAGAGAGACAAGCCCCCCAACGCTACTCGCGCGCCGAACGTTTTTCGCAAGTCCCGAACTTCGACGGCGGCGGGAACGCTGGAAGATTCCCCGGCGTGCATGGCTACTTGTTGGCGGGAAACCAGTTATACCCAAAACTGTCCCAGGAAGCACGTTCCTCGTCGGGGTCTTCGGGATTATATTTTCGACTGACGTAATATATCAGACCGCAAGGTTCCGGGCCCAGACAGGTATAGCCGTGCCAAATACCGGGAGAGATTTTTATCACTTGAGGATTGTGCTCTCCGATGAAGTGGGTTTCGGTAGTACCCTTCTCGGAGTCGTGCAGCGCCACCCGGGCATTTCCCATCGCGACGAAGAAGTAGTCGGTCTGGTGTTTATGCCTGTGCCAGGCTTTAACAATGCCCGGGTACGCTACCGAGTAGTTTATCTGACCGGGCAGTCCATCGAATATGTCGTAATATGCCCGTCCACGGTCATCAAGATAAGTGTTCATCAAATCTTTCTATCCATGTTTGTTAATAGAATATTTCCGGTTTAAAGACCACGATGTCGCCGACCTGTACTTTTGCCGCTTCTTTCTTGCTGAGTTTTAACTGGCAATGTGTCGGGAAAACCTGGCCGACGTGATCCTTGGCCACCAGCGTACGCTCGTAACCGATGACCTCTCCGGTATCGGGGTCTCTCAGCTCTGCGCCTTTGGTGCTGTAAATCTTAACGCCTCGGCCCTTGGCAATGCCCCAATCCGAGCCGATACTCACCAGTATAACCTTCCCATCCTTCTTGATGACTTTTCCTTCAAGCGGGAAAGCTTTCTGAATGGGACGATAAAGGTGGTAGGCCGCTTTCTGGAGGGCCTTGTTGATCATAGAGGCCGGAGACGCAGGTCTGTCCCTACCCTTGTAGGTCTCGCTTTCGCTTCCGTTCAATGTATCGGAAAATATCACTTCGCCCGTCTCCACGTTTACCATGCGAACGGTGAGAGTAACGGTCGCAGTGGCAACCTGGCATGGAACAGTACGCCTGTTGCCTTTACTATCGAAAACGACGCATGTCTCACGCTTGATTTCATACCCCGCGCCGGAAACGTTGCCGACAACTATCACTTTTGCTCCCAGCTGTTTTCCGACCTCGATGGCCGTGTTTTCGTCCACCAACCCTGTCTGCTGATGCGCCAACTCCTGCATCACCTGGCTGATCCTGCTTCGTTCCAGAATTTTGAAATATTTGAGCTTGATGAAGGTATTTGTTGTGTAGTCGGTGGCCGTATCACCCAGGTTTTTTCCTGAGGAGTCCGCGAATTTCGCAACGGCGACCGAAATTTTCTTCCTCTTGGCAAAGGCCGGCGATGGACTGAACATCAAAACCGCCGCGCCGACCGCAAAAAATACCGCTATTAATGCCGCTATGTTTCTTTTCACTTCAATTCCCTCCTTTTTTAAACACTTGATACGGCAGTTTTAAATGCGAAGTTCTAAGTTGTTTTTGACGGACAAGGAATTTAAATCCCTTGTCCAATA
>CAZDAF010000076.1:0-12203 GCA_964503115.1 uncultured bacterium | reverse complement strand
TCTCATCAACAGCGGCGCTGGAAGGTGTGCGCAGGAACAGAAGCTGATAAACGCCAATGCGGAGAATGTTGAGTATTTCCGGATCCAGTTTCGACAGCGGTTTCGAGCTGAACTGAGTGATAACGTGGTCGATCTTGCCGCGCCACCTTAAAGTGCCGTAAACGAGTTCGGTGATGAATGCTCTGTCCTGCTCTTTCAACGCGGTCTTGCGCAACACCTGATCGAGCAATATATTCGCGTACGTTTTTTCTCTATCAACCCGATGGATGACATCCCAGGCATATTTTCTTGGTGGGGGATACATAAACTTAGTTATTACCTCTTAAAAAAATACTTTGTATTGTGCATTCAGCAATGAATAGTATCTCCGGGCGCCTGTTTTCTTCCACGTGCAAAATCCGCCGCGCTCATCCTTCGCTTGCCCGGAGGTTGCAATTCCACGATGGAAATGAGGCCCTTGCCGGTGTTCATGACAATTCCCGAAGAGTCAATCTCTTTGATTGTGCCAGGCGAACCGCTCGCGGCACCTTCCTTTATTCGAGACCGGAAAATTTTTAAATCGCCCGTACGCGCGCCCGGACGAGGGCTCATCGCCCTTATGTGGTTGTGCAAATAGCTTGCCGGGCGGTTCCAATCGATTTCAGCCTCTTCCTTGGCGATAGGCGGTGCAAGTGTTACACCTTCCTCCGGTTGGGGCCTCGGTTCGATTTTGCCGCTCCGCGCCAATTTAAGAGCCTCGATTAGCAGATTGCAGCCCATCTTTTCCAGCCTGTCTTCCAGTTCACCCGCCGTTTCATCGGAGCCTATATCCGTTTCGGATTGCAGCAATATATCCCCCGTATCAAGCCCTTCGTCCATTTGCATAATCGTGACGCCCGCCCTGGTGTCGCCATGTTGTACGGCCCTTGCCACCGGCGCCGCGCCCCGCCACCCGGGCAAAAGAGAAGCGTGTACGTTCCATGCTCCCTCCGAGGGAACATCAAGTATCTCACGCGATATGATCCTTCCATACGCCACCGTAACGATAATCCAGGGGGTTTTCTTTTTAAGCCATTCGACAGTCTCCGGTTCGTTCGGTTTATGGGGCTGAATGAAATCCATTCCGTTTTCAACAGCAAACTGTTTCACAGGACTCGGCATCGGCTTCCTTCCCCTGCCTTTCGGTTTATCGGGCCTGCTCACCACACCCGCCACATACTCGTTCGCTTCTACCAAGGCGCGCAGATGAGCTGCGGCAAACGAGGGCGTTCCAAAAAACACAATTCCACTATCTTGAACCATGGAGAATCCGAAAAAGTTTAAACAAACAAAATAAACATTTTAACAACAGAAAACGCCGTTACAATAAGGCGGAGATTACTTCCCTTTCTTAAGTTCCTGCAAGACTAGTTTTGCAACGGCTTTGAGGGTATCGAAAACGCCTTGTCCCGTGGTGGCGCAAGCCTCAAAATCCGGTACGTTCGTGGTGTTAAGCAACTGTTTTAACTCGTCCAACGGGGCTGCATTAGGCAAATCCCGTTTATTGTACTGGACTACATAAGGTATATTATCGAGATCGTACCCATGCTCCTTGAGATTATCGCGCAGGTTTTCGATGCTTTCGATATTCGCCTCCATTCGCTCGATCTGGCTGTCGGCCACGAAAACCACCCCGTCAACTCCCTTCAGGATCAATTTACGGCTGGCGTCATAAAAGACCTGGCCCGGAACGGTATAAAGATGGAACCGGGTCTTGAAACCGCGAATTTCCCCGAGCGACAATGGCAAAAAATCGAAAAAAAGCGTCCGCTCGGTCTCGGTAGCTAGACTTATCATTTTGCCTCGCGCAGTCGGATTGGTTTTGGTGAAGATATACTGGAGGTTTGTGGTCTTCCCACAGAGGCCTGGACCGTAGTAAACGATCTTGCAATTTATTTCCCTCGAACTGTAATTAATAAACGACATATACGACCTCTAAAACGGCGTTACTCGCTGAAAAGGCTGTCTATATCCTCGTCACTGATTTCGGCGAACGGGGATTCGGCTCCCAATACGCCGGCGCTTTCCGCTTCAGCTTTCTTGACGAGGCTTTCGAATATCCGCCCCAATTCATCGCTGGCTTTTTTGACGCGCAATCTCACAAGTCCGAGACTGGACCTCTCGTCAAAAATCACAACCAATATAACCCGCTGCCCTACGATGGATATATGCAGGTTATCGCGCTCGCCCTCGTGAAAAAGGATGCTGAATTCCTTCTCCCCCAGCAGCTTAGCCAACCCGCCGGTGGCGGCGATGTTACCGGCTGTGAGGGATGCCAGCGAGGTGCTGTCTATGTTCTGAGTCTCCCCGCAGTTGGCGATCAACTGACCGTTTTTATCCACCAGAAATATCACCTTGCCATTGGACTCCTTCAGCAGGCGCTCCAGCACCGCGCTGATCTGGTGGAACTCCTCTTCATACATTACTAATTGGGGACCTGCCATAAGTCCTCTCCTTGTGACTCGAACCTTCGAGAGCATCCAGTATTAGCCTACACCGACACGCTCCGCCCTAATCAGGGAAAAAATACTCTAAAAAAACGGGCTTCGCAACCCCCATTTCAATTTTCAGGCCCGGAGCCAAAATTTCTCCTGCCTGATATCGCCTCTTTGAGCGTGGCTTCATCAATATACTGAAGGTCTCCACCCACCGGTACGCCACGGGCGATCCTTGTAACTTTTACTTTCAACGATTTTAATCGTTTTGCCAAGTGGTGTGCCGTGGCTTCGCCATAAGCGTCGGGATTGGTGGCTATTATCACCTCTCGGAAACCTTCTTTTTCAATGCGCCCGACGAAACTTTCAATATTGATATCCTCCGGCCCTATGCCGTCCATCGGGCTCAAGGCGCCGTGCAAAACGTGGTAAAGTCCTTTGTAAGCGCCTGTTTTTTCAATAGCGGCTATATCAACCGGCTCCTGCACCACACATACGACCCGCCGGTCGCGCCGTGGGTTCGAGCATATTCCGCACGGATCGCTCGTCGATATATTTTTGCAGCGAGAACAAAACCGCGTCCTGCGGCCTACCTCACGAATGCGCTCCGCAAGATCATCGGCCGGCCCGGCAGGGGATCGCAGGATGTGCATCGCCATTCGCCGGGCGCTCTTCGGCCCCACCCCGGGAAGCTTTTTAAGAGCTTCCACGAGCCGGGTAACAGGGTCCACTTCGGAGTTCCGTACCTTCACCGATATAATCGCTCCCTTAAAATCAGCCGCAGCGACAATTCGCGGCGGTCTGCCTCGTCAAACTAACGACCGGTATTCTTCGTCCTTATATCCCTTATGGTGGCTTCGAGTATTTCCTGAGCGTCTTTAACCAGCGGATGCTCCCTCGCCTCTTCCTTAAGAGATCTGGTCAGATCCGTTTCGGTGGCGCTTGTGTGCTCGGACGGCATATCTTTTTCCCGAACGCGTAACACCACCTTCCCACCGTGCAAACGCGCGGCTATTTCCTCTATCTTTTCGCGCGTTTCACGGCGTTTCAACTGAGAAGCCTGGACGCTGCCCTTTTGAACGGACAGCGTTATAACATTTTCGTCCATTTTCTCGAAAGTAACGGACTCGAGTAATATTTCAAGGAATGAATCTTCTTGTCGGCGCACCTCTTTGAGAATTGAATTCCATGATAAACCTGCTTCTGCTTTTTCAGGTGAAGACTCAGGGGGGGATTGTACTTGTTCAAACAGGCTGGGTTCAGGCTTCCCCGCCCCACCCGTCGGCGACCTCGGCGGCCCCGGTGATGATGAACGACCCTCAAGGCGGCTCTCGATCATCTCGAGTCGCTCGATGGCTTCTTCTACCGGTAAAGCGGGCTCGGCGTGAGTGGCCTTGATAAGCGCCATCTCGAGGATTGAACGCGGGTCCTGCACACGGCCCATGTGTTCATCGGCCTTCGCCAAAATGCCGAATACCGCCTGTAACTTCTCCGGAGAAGTTTTTCCTCCGATCTCCTTTATCGTTTCGATTTCCTCATCGGGCAGGTCGATTAACTCTTCCGGCCTGTCCGCTTCTCGAGCTACGGCGAGGTGTCGCATGTAAGTCAATATTTCGCGAAGCAGTTCCCTCAAGTTATGCCCGTGGTCGAAAGCTTGCTCGACAACGGCGATTGCGCGATCGGCTTCACCCTCGACCACAGCTTGCGCCGCATGGGCGATCCAGGTTCGATCCACGATACCCAGCGCCTTGGCGACCTCCCCCTTCGGAACTTCCTTACCGGAAAAGCTGACGACCTGATCCAGCAGACTCAGCGAGTCGCGCATGCTGCCCTCGGCTTCACGGGCGATTAAAGCAAGGTCTGAAGGGTCTACGACAAAACCCTCCTCGCGGCATATACGCTCGAGTCCTTCGAGCAACTCCGCACGGGTAATGCGGCGAAAATCAAAACGTTGGGTACGGCTGAGAATAGTCAACGGTATCTTGTGAGGATCGGTGGTGGCAAAAATGAAGATCACGTGCGGAGGCGGCTCTTCCAGGGTTTTGAGCAGCGCGTTAAAAGCCGCCGTGGAAAGCATATGCACTTCGTCAATGATGTATATTTTGTAACGTGAAGACTGCGGTAAGTATCGAACGTTTTCCCTCAACTCGCGCACGTCGTCGACGCCTGTATTGCTGGCGCCGTCGATTTCGAGCACGTCAACGCTTATTCCGGCGGTTATTTCGTTGCAACCGGCGCATGAATTACACGGCGTCGGGGCAGGGCCTTTTTCACAGTTGAGCGCTTTCGCCAAAATTCTGGCAACGCTGGTTTTTCCGACGCCGCGCACGCCGGTGAAAAGGTATGCATGCGCCAGCCGGTCGCCCGTGATTGCATTACTGAGAGTGCGAACCACGTGATCCTGACCGATAACGTCCTCGAAGCACTGCGGTCTCCACCTTCGGGCAAGTACAAGATAACTCAAATCGATCTTCCCATCCGTTGAGTTGACATCTTATGAAACACTCCGGTCACCCCGTACGGGCGCTGTTGATAGCCAGGCTTACCCGCAACGCACGGATACTACCGCTACCGTTGCTCCCTTCCGGGCCTGGCGGGTTTTACGGGATCTCGTCGTGCGGGACCTGGCTATCAACACCACCCGCCGCAGGAGCAAGCACTTTGCCTTCTCCGCCTCGGCGACCTGGAATCCACATTTCGCTTCAACGCTCAATCAGTATAACCCGCAAACTAATTGAGCGGCAAATAGTTCCCTTTTGCTTGCTTTTCTTTTTCAAAAGAAAAGTAAGAACGGAGAGAGGGGGATTCGAACCCCCGAGGCAGCTTGTGACCGCCTACACGATTTCCAATCGTGCTCCTTCGGCCAACTCGGACATCTCTCCAGATAAAACGAATAAATAATTCCGTCCTCGGTTGCAATATGAAACCACGGAACATTAAAAACATAATTACAACAACTTACTCCGACAACGACTTTCTCTAATAAAATATAAAAATAATACCGCAAGCGGTAGAAAGCCGGATAGTTTTAAAAAAGAAAAATAAACGGAGAGGCAGGGATTCGAACCCTGGAAACACGTTTCCGCGTTTACTCGCTTAGCAGGCGAGCGCCTTCAGCCGGCTCGGCCACCTCTCCAACGGGAACTCCATCCCCCGAAACCGCACCCCCGACGGGCTTGCGTTCAGCATCTATACGCCCGCCGCCACGGACGACTTTCTTTTTTGATGTTAACTTTGAGTCGGCACGCTGTCAAGGCGCGATTTCTCCTTAGCTTTTACCGCGCAATTCCGCAAAGAAGGCGCTCAAAAGATCGGCACATTCCCGTTCGAGAACCCCGCCTTGAATTTCCATTCGATGGTTAAGCCTTTCGTCGTCCGCAATCCGATATAGCGATCTTATTGCGCCCATCTTGAGGTCGTGCGCGCCGTAGACCAACCTGTCGATACGCGCGAGCACCATCGCCCCGGCGCACATGGGGCACGGCTCGAGGGTCACATATACGGTAACCCCCGTCAGTCTCCACGTTCCGAGCGCTTTTGAGGCAATGCGCAGCAGATTCATCTCGGCGTGCGCGGTCGGGTCCCGGCGGGTCTCCTTTGTATTGTGAGCGCGTGCTATGATCTTTCCATCGAAAACGGCCACGGCCCCGACGGCCACTTCTCCCTTTTGCAAGGCCGCCCGAGCCTCTTCAAGTGCGGCTTTCATAAAGGTTGCGTCCATTTGATCCACTTCGTCCACTGTGTCTCAGTTCGCCGGTGGTATTTCCTTGATCACGGTTTTGCAATAATCACTTTCGAGTTCGTACAACTTTCGGGCCAAACTTGCAGTCTCCGCAAACCTGCCCGGCCGGGTCATTTCCGAAATCTTTTTGAAAAGCGCCGCCAGTTCGCTCCAGGTTTGGGCTATTGTTCGCATTTTTTCGCTCAGCTCGAGTTTCCCGATGGATGGATTCATCTCTTCGACCTGATCCAGAAACTCCGCGTACATTTTTCGAAACGCGCTACCGCCGGTACCGCGCTTCTCGATCACCTGATACGAGAACCGGGCGCTCCATTTCCAATCTTTCGCGTCCTCCCACGAGGGCAAGTCTCGCGCAAGCTCGGCCAGCGCGTTCAAACCCAACCTGATCGGATAGTCCGCCGGAGGGCCCGTCAACTGGAAAGCCCCCTTCCTTACCGCATCGAGAGCGGCTTCCTCGATGCTTCGGGAGCTATCCGGCGCCTTCACCGGGAACCAATCGTATCGCACCGGCCCGGGCGGATATTCGGAGGATCGAGCGCGGATAAGAGATTCGAGCGGTATCTCCATAAGCTCCTCATAGCCCGTATCGGACAAGTACGCCCTTCCGGCCTTTTCGTCATAGCCCCATTGCACTACCGTATGGCGATTGAAGTGAGTTTTGGAATTGTAGTAATCGATGTAATAAATATCCGTTTGCAATAATACCGGCAGTCCTGCATCGATGTCTTCTTTCGTCATTTGCCATGCAGCGTTGTCATCGGAAGCTTGTTTCCACTCGAAAGGTATTCCGAGGGATTCGAAAAAATGTTTTTCGAGATCCGCGGCTCGAACCATCAACCACCGGCTGGGGCTGAAAGATTCATTGCTAAGATAAAACGCGCCGAGACCTCGACCCAGGCCGAAACACAACGCCTCGTTCCAGTCCAGTCCCCAAAACCGCATGGCGTCCCTTATCGCCGTTGACGCGCAATGCCGCCCCGGTTTATGGTACCATCCTTCGATAAGTTTTTTCATGACCCTTTTATTTAACACCACCGGAAGAATTGCGGCAAGCGGGCTTGCACGTAAGCTCGAATTGACTATTATGTATGTAAGGGAGCAAGCAAAAGGTGAACGCTAAAAAACTCGCGACTTACAAACGGCAGCTCGAGACCCAGTTGGAGGAGTTGCTGAATAAAGCGGAAGGAACAATTGACGGAATGGAAAGCCAACGCTCCACTTTCCCCGACCCGGCCGACCGGGCGACACTCGAATCCAGCCGCTACCGGGAACTCAGAATACGAGAACGCGAACTAAACTTGATATTCAAAATAAGGAGCGCAATCAAAAGAGTAGATAACGGGACATTCGGGATATGCGAGGTGTGCGGCGGACGCATTGACGATAAACGCTTGCGCGCAAGGCCCGTTACCACTATGTGCATTGATTGCAAAACCGAGCAGGAAGAGATGGAACGGAGGCAAAGGAAGTGACCGCAACTGCTTTGCGCCATACAACTATCGGGGTGATTTTGGTTCTATCGGTGGTCATTGTGGCCGGATGTCCGAAGAAAAAAGATATCAAGAAATCCCCTGAACAACTTTATAATGAGGGAATTTGCTTTATGGGCAGGCGCAAGGGCGGGAATTTCCTTAATCCGCCCGATTATGAAAAGGCTCGAGAAGCATTCATGGAAATCGTGTACGAACATCCTACCAGCCGGTACGCGCCGCCGGCAGAGTTGAGAATCGCCGACTCTTACTACGAAGCCGGGGACTACCTTTCCTCGGCGGAACTGTTCGAGCAGTGGCGAAGACAGCACATCGGCCGACTCGAAGTGCCGTATTCCATTTACAGGGCCGCTATGTCTTATTACCACCTTGTGCTTTCAAAGGATAGGGACCAGAGCTATACACGGCAGGCTTTAAGCAAATTCCGATACCTTATTTCCTCTTACCCGGAGAGCGAATACGCCCGGGCGGTGGGTGAGAAAACCAACGTGCTCGAAGTTCGACTGGCGCGTCATGAAATGTATGTCGGGAAATTCTATTTCCGCCATCGGCACTGGTGGGCGGCGGTGGACAGGTATCAAACGGTGCTGGATCAGTACTCGAAGAAAGGGTTTGACGAAGAGGCCATGTTTTATATGTGGCGCGCTTACAGGAAACTCGGCAGGTTCGAGGAATCCACCGCAGTATATCACCGCATGGTCAAACGTTTCCCTAACGGGGAATGGATCCGGCGCGCCAAGGAACTGGAAAGCACGCAGAAAAGAAAAGGTGCGCGTACATGGCTCGGGCCGTGACGCACTGATACCAAACCAGGGAGCGATCAATTATGGAGCCGGACGACGCCCACGCAATGTATACTATGGGGCGTGAAGCTTTCAGGCGGGGAGAGTTCGATAAGGCCATCGAGCTTTTCGAAAGTTTCAACGAAAACAATCCGAACTTCGCCGATGTGCACAACATGCTCGGACAGGCATATCATGCAAAGAGCCGCTTCGACGACGCGGTAAAATACTTCGAGAAAGCCCTCGAGATAAACCCCGGATACACCGACGCCGCCCTTAATTTATCCATCACCCTGTTCGATCTGGGCAGGTACGATCAGGCGAGCGAAATTCAACAGCGCTTCCAGAAAGAAGCGGATTCCAGCGGTGACCGGCTCGATTCCTTCGCCAGAAAGAAGCTGGCGAACATGCACGCGGAAATAGCGGACGTCTATCAGGGGCTTGGCATGCATGAGCAGGCTATTGACGAATACACTCGGGCGCTGGAGCTGGCGCCGGATTTCCCCGACGTGCGCACAAAACTCGCGGAAACTTTCCGCGATCAGGGCAAGCAGGCCGAAGCGCTTACCGAACTGAAAAAAGTGAAAGACACCCACCCGCACTACGTGCCCGCAAGAGTAAATATCGGTTTCATATATTTCTCGATGAACCGCATAAACGAAGCACAGGCCGAATGGGACGAGGTGCTACAAATCGAACCCGGCCATGTGACCGCCCGAACATATCTGCGCATGATCAAGCGGCAAAAATCGAAATAATCGGTATAAGTACATAACCGGAAAAGAAAGCTCCGACCGAAGTTTCCCGCAATACCTACTTTTTCGAGAATGTGGAAGAAGGGACTCCGTACTTCGCCCTGGCTATAAGTTCTTTTGTAAACGCTTTGTATGTTTCGGCGCCACGGCAGTGCGGGTCGTACAGCACGATGGGTTTTCCGAAACTGGGCGACTCACCGATGCGAACGTTACGGGGGATGACCGTTTCGAAAACGCGGTTGCCGAAATGTCTCACCACTTCCTCGCTAACCTGGTGACTGAGGTTGTTTCGAGCGTCGAACATGGTGAGGAGTATACCCTCGAGCCGCAGCTTGGTGTTAATCGAGCCTCGCACCATTTCGATGGTTTCGAGCAGTCGCGAGAGTCCTTCGAGTGCGTAGTATTCGCATTGTAGCGGCACGAGCACGCCGTCGGCTGCCGCAAGCGCGTTCAGGGTGAGCAGGCCGAGTGACGGCGGGCAATCCACGATGAGGTAGTCGTAAAGGTATACCACCGGCGCGAGCGCCAGTTTCAGGCGCTTCTCTCGATCCGGGACGTCCACCAGTTCGACCTCGGCGCCCGTCAGGTGCGGGCTTGACGGCAACAAGCTTAACCCCTCCGGCGCAATGGGTTTTATCAAATCCTCCGCCCGCGCCGCGTCCATGATTGCGGCATAAACGCTCTGCTCGGCCTTCGCCGCATCACACCCGACGCCGCTGGTGGCGTTGCACTGCGGATCGAGGTCCACCAGCAGCGTACGCTTACCCTCGAGCGCCAGCGACGCCGAGAGATTCACGGCGGTGGCCGTCTTGCCCACACCGCCCTTCTGGTTCGCAATGACTATTATCTTACCCACTTCCGGCTATCCTTTTTCATATATTAGCAGCGCACGTCGGTCTCCGAGAGCGGGCAGTTCGAGTTCGACGACTTCCCGGCGTATCAACCTGTCGGTGCCGCTTTGGTAATTTTTAGGGTGCGACTGTTCCTTCCATCGAGGGCCTTTCATTACAATAAGTTTCCCGCCCTGCTTGAGGTAAGGCGCGCCTATATCCATGATGTTTTCCATTTCGCCGAAAGCTCGTGCAATCACCACATCGAGGTGGCCGCCCATTATATCCTGAAAGGTTTTCGATTCCGCCCGCTGCTGCAATGTACGCGCGTTCTTCAGTTTGAGAAGCCGAATAACATTATTGAGAAAAGTCACCTTTTTGCCACGCGACTCGAGTAGCAGCAATCGCAGGTCCGGCCGCGTTATCTTCATCGGTATTCCCGGCAGCCCCGCGCCGCTGCCGATGTCCATTATAAAGCTGCCCATACTTATATGAGCCAGCGGGGTTATACTGTCGAGGAAATGCTTCACCACTATCTCGATCTCGTTCTTGAGGGAAGTCAAATTCAGCTTTTTATTCCACTTTTGCAATTCGGCAAGAAAAACGCCGAACTCGCCGATTTGAGTTTCAGTCAACGGCGCCCCGATTTCAGCGGCGCCTTCCTTTAGTATACTGCGCGATTCTTTCTTCATCTGCCGAATGTGATAATATACAACATTTACAAAAGCTCATGATAGAGTAGTGTGCCGGTACTTAATTTTCAAACCGTTTTAACGGTTCACTTTGTCAGCGTAAACGTAGCGACGGCAGGTGCAAGCACCTGCACCTGCACCTGCACCTGCACCTGCACCTGCACCTGCACCTGCACCTGCACTGCACTTCGGCCTATCGGCCTCAGTGCGGGCCGCCCCATACGGGTCACCATACGGTTCTTCGCTCTGCTTCGATTCGCTTCGCTACGATTCGTTTCGCTGGCGGCCTCGATTTTTGAGGGGCCCGCGAGCATGAACGAGCGGTAAGTAGGTTTTTCCTTCGACTCCAGACAGACGTGTCCGTGTTCGCTCAGGACATGCTTTTTGCTTATCCTACAGACCCGTATGGGCTTTTTCTTTTTCTAAAGAAAAAGTAGACGGGTAGCACACCTAGTAACGCCTCCGGCGTCACATAGATGGGGTACCCGTGTTGAAGTTTATATTCAGAGAAGCTATCTAGTAAGTGTATGTTTTTGCTTTATTAGGAGGTAATATGGATTACATCGACACTATGACGAGGTTTTCCAGGCCTACGCCATCGAAGATAGTGATGCTTGTAATGGACGGTCTGGGTGGTTTACCGGTCAAAGAATTGGGCGGCAGGACGGAACTCGAGGCGGCGCGTAAGCCCAATATAGACAAGCTTGCCCGTTCGAGCGCACTTGGGCTGCACCGCCCGATAGCGCCGGGCATAACTCCCGGATCGGGGCCGGCTCACTTCGCACTGTTCGGATACGACCCCGTCAAGTGGGAAATGGGCCGTGGCGTACTCGAAACGTTGGGTGTCGGTTTCGATCTGAAGCAAGGAGACGTGGCGGTAAGAACAAATTTCTGCACGCTCGACGAAAAGGGTCTTATAACCGACCGGCGCGCGGGGCGCATACCCACCAGCGAATGCGCGCGTTTGAGCGAGATGCTCGATAAAAAAGTGAAGCTCGCCGGGGTAAAGACATTTTTCATGCCGGTGCGCGATTATCGAGGCGGGATTGTGTTGCGAGCCAAGGGATTGGGGGCGAACGTCGGCGACACGGACCCGCAGGTGGTAGGCGCAAAACCGCTTGCGGCGATCGGGGCCAACGCGCCGAGCCGCAAGAGCGCCAAGCTCCTGAACGATATAGTCAAGCAGACGCGCCGTATTATCAAAAACGAGCGTCCCGCTAACGGGATTCTTTTGAGAGGCATAAGCTCATACCGCCCCTACCCTTCTTTCAAAGATGTGTACAAACTTCGCGCTGCGTGCATCGCCGTTTACCCCATGTATCGTGGAGCAAGCAAAATTGCAGGGATGGATTTGATCGGCCAGCCGCAAACTCTTGATGAAGAATTGAAGTTGCTCAAAGAAACCTGGGAAGATTACGACTTCTTTTTCTTCCACTTCAAGTACACCGACTCGAAAGGA
>CAZDAF010000075.1:0-12234 GCA_964503115.1 uncultured bacterium | reverse complement strand
AGCCAAACGAATCAACCTGATTCGACCAACAGGAAAAACCATTTCTCGAAGAAGCGCGGCATGTACCATACAGTTCGGAGAGGGGAAACCATTTACCGCATTTCCAAAATGTACGGCGTGTCGCAGAAAGACATCATCCGTGCCAACAAAATTAAAGATATCACCAAAGTGTACGTCGGGCAGGTTTTGTTCATTCCAGGCGCGAGGAAGCTTCGCAACGACCCCGGAGCGCGTACCCCACCGCCTCAGCATACGACCGCGCCGCCTCCCAAACGATCGATTCATGCACGATGCCCGCCCGGTTCCATAAAATTCATATGGCCGGCTAAAGGCAAACTTACTTCAGGATTCGGCATACGCAACGGAAGACAACACGACGGAATCGATATCGCCAATAAAATTGGAACGCCCATAAACGCTGTGGCGGACGGCGTGGTCATTTACGCAGGACGATTGGGAGGTTATGGTCTTATTGTAATACTCAAACACGAGGGTAGTTTTAAAACCATTTATGCGCATAATAGAAAGAATTTAGTTAAAAAGGGGGATACCGTACGGCAGGGCCAAAAGATCGCCGAACTTGGCAATTCCGGCAACGCCACCGGGCCGCATTTGCACTTCGAAGTAAGATGCGGCCAGGAAGCCACTGACCCTATACCGTACCTGCCAAAATAGAAATAGTGCGAAGTTCCCAGTGTGAAGTACAAAGCAGGAAAACTTAGAACTTAAACTAATCAAAGGAGGGCCGTTACAAATGTACGAGAAGGAACTGGAACAAGCCATAAGGAAAATACCGGATTTCCCCAAGAAGGGTATTCTTTTTTACGATCTTTCGACTCTTTTTCTTCATAAGCGAGTCTTTGCGTTGACGGTCGACCTGATGGCTCACCGCTATTTGGGCAAGAAGGTCGACGGCGTTTTGTGCATAGAAGCGCGCGGGTTCGTGCTTGGAGCCGCCATAGCGTATCGCCTCGGCACCGGTGTGATTATGGCTCGCAAAAAAGGCAAGTTGCCGTGGAAAACCATCAGCGGCCGCTACAGTCTCGAATACGGCACCGATGTGATAGAAATCCATGCGGATGCCATAAAAAAGGGGCAGCGAATCCTGGTGGTGGACGACCTTCTGGCAACCGGCGGTACCGCTTCCACCGCCGCAAAGCTGGTCGAAAAATGCGGCGCCAAGGTCATCGAGTGCATCTTTCTGGTCGAACTTTTGGGATTAAAAGGCCGTGCAAAACTGAAAAATTACAAAATACACAGCATACTTAAATACGAAGGCGAGTGATATTCAGATCGGGTCGTCAACGCTGAAGTGACCTAAAAGGTTATTCTTCTTCCGATCTTTCCCGTCTGACGCGGAATCGTTTCATCTCGTCGTTCAGACCTGAAGTATGTGCGAGCAGTTCCTCAACGCTTGTCTCCATCTGCTGCACTCTTTTCACGTTCTCCTCGACGACCTGAAGGTTTCGGGCGACGATGTCGGAGACCAATTCCGCATCCTGGCGGTGTCTTTCGGCCCTTTGATGTATCAGCGTTATCGAGTCGCGAACCTGTTCCGTGGCTTTTGAAATAGACTTTGACCCTTCGTTTTGTTCCCTTGTGGCGCTTAGCACGCTTCGGGCGAGGTCCCTTATGCCCTCTGCGGCCTCCATTATTTCCGATGTTCCCGTGGCCTGTTCATTTGTGGCTTTCGATATGCGCCTCACCTCGCTGGAAACCTTTTCGCTCCCCTGCGCCACCCTGTTCACTCCCTTGGTCTGTTCATCGGTAGCTCGCGCGATCTGTTGAATCATAGCTTTCGCATTATCGGCCACCGTGACGATGTTTTGAAGTATTTCCGCGGTATCCGAAGTAAGACCCTCGCCGCTCTCCACGCTTTCGAGAACCAACCGGACCTTTTGAACGGCTCCCTGAGTTTCTTTCCGGACATCTTTAATCAGGGTGTCGATTTCTTTTGTCTGAAGCGTCGTTCTTTCAGCGAGAACTTGTATTTCGTTAGCGACGACATTGAATCCGCGCCCATGCTCACCCGCTTCCGCTGCGATGATTGCGGCGTTGAGTGCCAGCAAGTTGGTTTCTTCGGCTATCTTGTTGATGACCCCGAGGATTTTCCCGATCTTTCCCGATTGTTCACCCAGCCGGTTTATGCTATCGGCAGTGCTTTCCGCCGCATTGCGTATAGCTTTCATACCCTGCTTGGTATTTTCGATACTGCGTATGCCGCTCTCGGCAGTCTCCGCCACTTGGACGGACATTTCCGCGCTTCTTGACGCCCCGGCGTCTACCTGTGAAAGGCTGGTGTTAATCTGAGATATGCTGCTTGCCGCGTTTTCGGCCTCTCGTGAAAGACTTTCAACGCTGGCGGCAACTTCACGAGTGGTCTGGGTTATCTCGAGTATCGAGCTTGCGATCTCGTCAACCATCAAGACCAGGTTTTCAACGTTCCCATCCACCTTGCTGATGGACGCCGCCATTTCGAGTATTGATGCGCTGGTGTTATGGCTGAGGTTATTCAGCTCTTCGATCTGGCCCGTAATTTCCTCGACGTTGCCTCCCATCTTGCGAACGGCCTCGCTGGCGCTGTTGAGTGAAGTCATCTGTTGCTGACTTCCCTGGTTGATCTCGCCGCTGATCACAAAAAGTTTTCGGCACGTCGAAGTAAACTTCTCGGAAACATCCCTTATCTTGGATACGATTTCCAGAAGACTCCCCGCCATTATATTGAATGAATCCGAAAGGAGTAGAATTTCACCTACGCCTTCCGCCGGAGCCTTTTGCGTCAAATCGCCGGTGCTTACCAATTCAGTGTGGCGCAACAGAGTCGCCAGCGGTTTCGATACCTTGCTCACCGCCATGAAATCGAGCATCAAATATATGATGACCAAACTACCAAGCACAATCACCACCAGCCACCCCAACAACTTGTTCATGAGACTTGAAAATTCAGCGGGGTCGAACGTGAGCATCAAATAGGCAAGAGGTTTCCCTTCTTCGGCGCTTATCGGGAGAATTTGAGCGTAACCTCCGTCGGTAATAAAGGGCTCTTGAGCCTCCTCCGTCATGTGTTTAAGAATTTCGGTCGAGACACTTTGTTCGGATATTTCAGAATCGGTATGCGATATGTATGTACCGTTAACATCGACAAGCGCCGCACTTAAAAGGTGGTCATGGAGTTCAACCATCTCGGTCAGCAGGTAGTTGAGCATATTTATTACGACTTCATTGGCGCCGAAGTCACCCAGAGATTTCGCTCCCTCCTCGATAATATCCTGGCTGATAGCCTCACCTTGTGCCTGGATTCGCCGGGTGAACTCGTGTTTGAAAAAATAACTTGCAATAACGGCGTTAACCACAAGTACGGCGAATACGATGGCCCCTACCCTGACCATCAACATCCATTTCAGGCTCTTCTGCATCGCGGTCTCTCCTCGTAGCGACTTTAGACTACCCTTTCACAAATGCAATGTCAAACCCACACCAACGCTTCTTAATCGCTGAAAATGCTCGGGCGCTTGTAAAACTCGCGGTGGTATTCGTCCACCAGTCTTTTCACAAGCGAAGCGGGGTCTTTATCGAAAAGTATTTTCGCACCGGTGTTTTTATCTATGGCGTTGAGTATTTCATCCATGTGGTTGGATATACCTCCGGTTCCCTCGACGACGCCTATAAGCTTACCCTCGTCATAAGCGATACTGAACTCCCCCAGCGTGCCCGACCGACCGCCTATTGTGATGACGATGTCGCAGCTTCGAATGGCGGTCACCTCCCGCCCCATAAGCCCGCTCCCTGTAAAAATCAACACGTCATACAGATCATCGGGACTGTGGTACTTTGTTTTATGCTCCCAGAGCGACAGCCCCGGGCTTATCCCCACGCTCAACCCACCGGCGTCAATACATCCCTTGGCGGTCTCGTACGGCAAGCCGGGACACGCCCCCGTAATCAACACGCAGTCGTTTTTGGCTATAGCCTTTCCGAGATCATAAGCTGTCTTCAAAACCTCGCGTGTGGGATTACCCGTTGCCGAACCCATCACACCTATCTTCAACTTCATACCGCCGGCTGTTTTTCCTGATTTACCGGACACTTCAATAATTCCTCCGTTTGCAAAATCTAACGATATTATTTTAATCGAGTAACGATGATAACACGGCCCATCTCCCTCAACCACCGATATTGTGAAACAATTGCATTCTGTTTAGCGCGAGTTTCTGAGTTGTTTGTTTTCTTAATACTTCGTACTTACAACTTCGCACTCAGAACATATTTTAGAGTTATCCACAACCTCCAGACGAAAAAGCGCCCTCCCCTCCGGTCTTTCGGCACGGTTATGTGGCCGTTCAATGACATAATCGGCCCTTTGGCTGAAAATTTCCTTGAATCCCCCCCCGATTGCAACCATAATATGCCGCAGGTCGGAGGAGAATTTTTCCACATAACCTAATTGGTGTTTGATTTTAAACAACCGGAGATATTTTGGAGCGAATATAATGGCGTGGTCGATATATTTCTGGACGATGGTCGTGATTTACGTCGTCTTTCACGCGACATTGGCGATAATCGTCTCGCTATTTGACTCATCCGGCAGGATTAACGGTGCGGTATGCCGTTCATGGGCGCGGAATGTGCTTCGAACCGCCCGGGTGAAAGTTCATATCGACGGCACGGATATTGCCGATTGCCCCGGCCCGCGTATCTATATGAGCAATCATCAGAGTTATTTCGACGTTATCTCGCTGATGGCCCACTTGCCCGACAATGCCCGTTTTGTGGCCAAAAAAAGCCTCGAATACATACCTTTTTTCGGCCAGGGCATGCGCGCGGTGGGAACGGTAATTATCGACCGCAGGAAACCCGAACTTGCCCGCCGGACTCTAAGCGAGATCGCCGAATCCAACATGGGCAAGGGCGTGGGAGTGATTATTTTCCCCGAAGGCACTCGCAGCCGCGACGGGAAACTCGGCCTATTCAAAAAAGGCGGTTTCGTGCTCGCAATTCAAACCGGCGCGACAATCGTACCGGTGGGGATAAGCGGTTCGCGGCACATAATGCCCGCTGACGGGTATCGCGTCAAACCCGGCGAAATTTTTATATCCATCGGCGACCCTATATCTACCGACGGGTTTTCGATTGAAGACAAAGACGCCTTGATCGAAAAAACTCAAAAAGCCATCGAGGATTTGATGGAAAAATCGTCTAAAAAGGAATTGTCGAAAGTAAGCGATAATAAGCAAACTTCGGCGGAAGCGGAAAACACTGTCCCGGCGGAGGGCTCGACGGCATCTCCACCGGTATAAGTAAGGATACGGCACACCGTGTCCTTGCATAACGATTTCAAAGATAATTTTTAGGAGGAATAAAGAAAGAAAATGGAAGCACTCGGAGTTGATATAGGCAGTTTATTTCTGAAAGCTGTTTTATTGGACGATGAAGGCGTAGTACGCGCTGTCGATTACAGACCTCACCACGGTCATCCTGCCAAGGCTTTGAGGGAGGCCGTAAGCGAGTTGGGCTTGCTGGACGGTTGCTACGTGGGCCTGGCCGGCGCGGAAGCTCGCAAAATCGCCGACCAGGTCGGCATTGAGCCGGTTGACCTTGTTCGGGCACAGGTTTATTCCGTGCTCAGGCATTTCCCCAAGGCTCTGAACATCATCGACGTCGGTGGTTCGAGCCTGTCACTCATCCGTCTGGATGCCAGAGGCGCGGTGCACAATTTCAATTCCAATTCGCTATGCGCGGCCGGAACGGGGTCGTTCCTCGACGAGCAGGCGCAAAGGCTCAACATCAGTTACGATGAGCTGGAAACTTTTCCGGAGATCGAAAACCCGCCGGCTATCGCCACCAGGTGCGCCGTTTTCGCGAAAAGCGACCTGATCCACCGGCAGCAGCAGGGATACGGCCGGCCCCAGATGTGGGCCGGGCTGTGCAAAGGCATGACAACAACCATGCTCCAGACGCTGTTCCAGGGCCGGCCCATTCGCGATAAAACCGTTCTGATCGGAGGCGTCGCTCAGAATCCGCTTATCCTCAAAAGCCTGCGCGAGCGCTACGGGAAGCTGGTATTAAGCTATCCCGACGCACACCTTGCCGGAGCGGAAGGCGCGGCATTTCTGGCCAAAAACCTCGGTATTGAAAAAAGCGTCAAATGGGATGCATTGGAAGACCGGTTCGACAAGGACGATGACGCCAAGTTGCACAAGCCTCTCGATCTGAAAAAATCCCATCACCCGGACTTCAGCGTTCACCGCTTCTACATAGATGAAGCTGAAAACGAAGTACGAATAGCCGGGCCGCTCGAGTCCGGCACGCTGAAAGTCCACATAGGTATAGACATCGGCTCCACCAGCACCAAGATGGTTCTCATAGACGACGATGAGAACGTTTTGGTGGATATATACCGCAAGACTCGCGGCGAGCCCATCGAGGCTGCACGGCATCTGTTCCGGGCGGCAAACAAGATTATGGAAGATACCGGCGTCAACTTCGAGGTGTTATCGAGCGCCACCACCGGCTCCGGCCGCAAGCTTATCGGCGCGGTAATAGGCGCGGACAACGTCATCAACGAGATCACCGCACACGTTCGAGGCGCGATAAAGACCGCTCCCGACGTCGATACCGTATTCGAGATAGGTGGTCAGGACGCGAAGTATATGAGTCTTCGGGACGGCCGCGCACACGACTCGAACATGAACTACGTCTGCGCCGCCGGCACAGGATCGTTTATCGAGGAACAGGCCCGCAAGCTCGGCTATGACGTCCGTGACATCGGAGAACTCGTGCAGGGGATCACTCCACCGAACACTTCCGACAGATGCACCGTATTCATGGAGCAAGACATCTTCCGGCTGTTGCGCGAAGGTCACAACCGCGAAACGGTGCTCGCCGCCACCATGTACTCTATTTGCCAGAACTACCTGAACAAAGTGGTCGGCACCAGGAAAATAAGCGACCGAAAAATAGCCTTTATGGGCGCTACCGCGCGTAACAAGGGCCTGGTGGCCGCTTTTGAGAACCTTCTCGACACCGAAATGGTCGTTTCGCCTTACTGCCACGTAATGGGCGCTTATGGCGTCGCGTTACTCGCAAAAGAAGCGCATAAAGAAGGTGAAACCGGCAAGTTCAGAGGATTCGACCTGTCCGACCGCAAGATCGAGCTTAGCGAAGAGGTGTGCAAGCTGTGCCAGAACCATTGCACCATCACTCATGCAACCATTGAAGGCACAAGCGAAAAGCCCAGTTGGGGGTACCTCTGCGGCAGAGAGCCTGACGAAAAGCGCGCACGGGTATCCGACAGGTTCGACCTGTTTACGCTTCGCGACAAGATGCTCAAGACGATGGGCCGCGTGCCCGAACTCGCGCCCGACGCCCCGGAAATGGGCATCCCGATGAGTTTGACGAACTACACGTTCCGGCCCTTGTGGGAGCGGTTCTTCGGCAAGCTCGGCTACCGCGCGAAATTTACATCGCCTACCAATTCGGAAAAATCCAATCTGGGCGTTTCCCTGGTGGCGGGCGAGTTTTGCCATCCCGTCAAAATCAGCACGGGGCATGTGGCTGAATTGCTCGAGGATGAAAAGACGAAATGGGCCTTCGTGCCATTGATGATCGCGGAGAAGTCCGAACCCGAGTTGCCCAGCCGCGTTTATTGCCCGTGGGTGGAAAGCCACCCGGCGGTGCTCAAAAGCAACCTCGCCGCTGCGGGTTATGACACCTCCCGCATAATAAGCCCGGCGATCGATTTCCGCTGCTCCGAGAAAATCACGATTCGCAAGTTGCACAAGTCGCTTGGGAAATCGTTGGATCGCTCGATTGGAGAAATACGCGCAGCATGGCGAGACGCATTGAAAGCTCAAAACGAATTTCAGGACGCATGTCAGGAGGAAGGTAAAAAAGCTCTCGATGAAATCGAAGCTCGCGGTGAAAATGCCATCGTGATTGTCGGCAGGCCATATAACATTTTCGATATGGGCGCCAACCTGTCGCTACCGCGCAAGATCGCACAATACGGCCATCGCGTAATTCCGGTTGATTTCATGCCGTTCACGCCCGAACTTGTCCCGCCCGAGTATCGCGGAGTTTTCTGGGCTTACGGGCAACGCATTATCGTCGCGCTCGACAAGGTGC
This sequence comes from uncultured bacterium, assembly GCA_964503115.1. GTDB lineage: Bacteria > RBG-13-61-14 > RBG-13-61-14 > CAYWKU01 > CAYWKU01 > CAZDAF01. The sequence continues at coordinate 4,110 of CAZDAF010000075.1, read as the reverse complement.
GGCAGAGTGAGAACATCTTCGCAATATATCTCACCAATTTCTCGTGCGGCCCCGACAGCTTCCTTTTAAGTTATGCCGAGCAGATAATGAGTTCGAAGCCGATGCTTATCCTTACGCTGGACGAGCACGGGGCCGATACCGGATACATCACGCGACTCGAAGCGTATCTTGACGTCATAAGTGAAAGACGAGGCTCGGCGGCGCCCAACCCCATCCACATACCCAAGGCCACTTCCGAAGAGTTCAAGCGGCGCAAGATTTGGGTGCCGCCCATGCACCCGTACGGGACTTGCATATTCGCCGACTCCTTCAAGGCGTTCGGGTACGACGCGGAAGCCTTGCCGGGGGAGGATTACGAGGCGTTCGAGATAGGTCGCTCGAAAACGAGAGGTGATGAATGCCTGCCGATGAGCGTTACTCTCGGCGCGCTGCTCAAGAAATTGCGCGACATAGACGCCGATCCTTCCAAACACGCCTTTTTCATGCCGACCGCGCCGGGGCCGTGCAGGTTCGGCCAGTACGCGCTTCTGGGCCGCATGGCGCTCAACGTATCGGGTTACGCCGACTTGCCCATACTCAGCCCGTCGAGCCACAACACATACATGGGTCTCGAAAACGCGCTGCGAAGAAGACTTTGGCTCGCACTGCTGGCAAGTGACGTCTTCTATAAAGCCGGGTGCCGTATACGGCCATACGAAATACAAAAGGGTGAAACCGACCGCGTATTAGATGAAGCGAAGGAAATATTGAGGGCGGCGTTTTCCGACCGGAAGGGAGACATCACCGGCGCCGTAACGCAGGGGATGGATATGCTCAGACACGTCCAAACGGGCGTAACTCCAAAACCGCTGGTAGGTATCGTCGGTGAGATATACGTCCGTTGCAATGTTTTCAGCAATGAGAACGTTGTCAGAACCGTCGAGTCGCTCGGCGGTGAAGCGTGGCTCGCGCCGATGAGCGAATGGATATTCTATACTTCTTTCGATCAAAAACGAAATGTAAAAGAGAAGGCTCTCGGTCTGGGCGCTTTGATCGAGTCATATCTAAAGAACCACTTCCTGCTCCGCGACGAACATCGTTTTTACGATATAGCCGGAGACCTTTTGGCCGGCCGGCACGAACCGCCAATCGAGCAGGTTATCGCCGAAGGCACACAATACACCCCAATCGAGTTCGAGGGAGAAAGCATTTTGACCATCGGCCGCGCAATAATGTTCGCCAGGCAAGGCGCGGCGCTCGTGATCAACTGCGGCCCCTTTACCTGCATGCACGGCTCGATCACCGACGCCATTTTCCAGGAGGTCGGCGAAAAGGAGGGCGTGCCCATCGTGAATATGGCCTACGACGGCGAAGGCGGCCAGAACTCGCGGATCGAGGTATTCTTCGCCAATCGAGCGGGAGCGAAGGTCACCGCTTGACATGAGGTGACATCATGGAGACCGTGGAGAGAGATAAGGTGGAAAAGCTTCGGGCCTCCCGAACTCAGGCAGCGAAAACGGAAACCGCCGACCGACCCAACCCCACTCCGGCCAATCCGCCGGCGCCAACCAATCCGCCGGCAGGTAAGGGATTTTCGGCAAGGTTGTTCCGTAACGCGCGCCTGACGCCGGGGGGCCACGAAGATATCGTCGAGCTTTCCCGACGAGCGGCGGTAGTGCACGTTTTCGAGCAACGCAGTCGCACCGACCTGGCCTGTCTCAAACGAAAATACCAGGCCGAAGGACTGCCGGCTCCCGAACACGTCATAGGCACTCCAGGCTCCGGGAGATGGTGGCGTCGTCGCAGGGAAGACGACGATTCGATTCCGGGACAGGGAAAACCGCAAGCCATGTTTATGGGCGATAATGCGGATGTCGAACGGCTGGCAAAACTGATAAAACTATCGGACGAGGTATCCTATCCGGTAATACTGGCGCCTCAGATATTGCTTTACGAACGCCGGCCTGCAAAATCGGAAGCGGCTGGCTGGTGGGATTCGCTGGTCAGGCCGGGCGGCAAACCGAAAATGCTGCGCAAATGGTGGGCACTGATCCGGTCGGGCGGAAAGGTTATCATCGCGGCAGCCGATCCGATAGACATCAAGCGGTTTTGCTCGAGGCCTGATGTGAAAGATCTGCCCGACCTTGCCAAAGCGCGAATGCTGCGCGATACGCTCCATACGGTATTTCGCGCCGAAAGACGCGTGGTTATAGGCCCGCATCTCCCGCAACGCGAGCGTATGAAAGAAATCGTCAGGCGCAATCCGCTGCTTATAGAGTCGGTGGCGCAGGAAGCGGCGCGAAGCGAGCGAACCGAATGGGAAGTGTGGGCGGAAGTGGACGGCTACCTCCACGAGATCATGGCGGATTACAACGTTACATACATTCGGATATGGGATATAGTGCTGAGTTGGGTATGGGAGCGATTTTTCGGCGGGGTGGTGCTCGATCATGTGGGTCTCGAGCGTACCCGCCGCGCAGTGCGGAAAGGTCCGGTTATATATGTCCCGTGCCACAAAAGCCACGCCGATTACTTGCTGGTCTCCCACATGCTGTTTGTCAACGATATGACTCCCCCCCATATCGCCGCCGGAAGAAACCTCAACTTCTGGCCCTTGGGACATATTTTTCGCAAGTCCGGCGCATTCTTCATGAGGAGATCGTTCAGCAATACCGGCATTTACAAAGTGGTCTTCGAGTGTTATCTCCGGTCGCTTTCTCGTGAGGGATTCAATATCGAGTTTTTTATCGAGGGCGGGAGATCAAGAACGGGTAAGCTATTCCTGCCAAAAATGGGTGTGTTGGGAATGTTCATTCGAGCCTTCGAGGAAGGTGAACTTCCCGACTTGTCTTTCGTGCCGATATCCATTTCTTACGACCGGATACCGGAGGAGGGAGAGCTGCTCCGGGACAGTCAGGCTACTGAAAAGAAAAAAAGCGGCCTGGTCGGGGCTATTTTGGAGCTTACGAAGAGAAACTTCGGCAGAATCCACATGAATTTTGCGCCGCCTATTTCCTTGAAGGAATTTCTTGCCTCCTGCGAAGCGGAACCGTCCGCTATGGACGTGAGAACCCGCCATGCCCTTTACCGCGATTTCGCCTTTCGGGCGATTCGTGCAATTAACGACGTGAGCGTAATCACACCCACCTCAGTGACGGCATCGGCGCTTTTGGCCCGAACGTCGCCCGGAACGGAGGAAGAGGTAGTAATGGCCGATGCCGCAACTCTTCTGAGCTACCTCGAAGAAACCGGGGTGCGGTTGGCGCCCACATTCCGGCATCCGGGCAACGCGCTGGCGGAGTCGATGCGACTGTTCCGCTCAACACGCGATATTACCGAAGTAACTCTGCCCGCCGGGCAAACGGACGAAAAAATGATCGCCATCGAGCCGGAAAAACGGCCCAACCTCGAATACTACAAAAACAACGCGCTGCACGACCTGTACTCCCCGGCTTTCGTTGCATGCTCCCTTATCGCAAATGGGAATGAAGGAATTTCGCAACGGCAAATCGAGCTGGACTACGCGCAAATGATGCGATTTTTCAAGTACGAATTCGTCTACGACGCACACTGGCCGGTCGAGAGCGAGGTCAGACGCGTTTTGGATATTTTCCAAAAATGGGGCATACTTGAATTCGTCCCGAACTCTCGCACTAAACACAAAACCGGTTGGCTGATTACTAAGCATGGTCGCGATACGCTCTACCTCTTTTCAGGCCTGGTGGAAAATTTTATCGAAGCCTACCTGTTCACGGTCGAAAACTTGCCCCGAATATACGGGCCGGCGGAGTTCGTATTCGACGATGCCGCCAAACAACTTGTGAAAGCGGGCTTCAAGGCTTTCCACCTCGGCAATATAACGAGACGCGAAGCGATATCCGTTGTTACCTTACGAAACGCACTGGCCATGATGGCGCACCTCGTGTTGATTGAAGAAATCGATACTCCCGAGAATGAAAAGCAGATATGGCACATATCCCCAGACAGCGAACAACTGCTGAACGACTACGCTCAAAAACTCAGACGACTGGCAAGAAAAACCACAGGATAAAAGAAAAGGCTGAAGGCTACAGGCCCCCGGCCGCGTGGGAGCGTAATATCCCGCGCAATAAGTTCGGCAAACTGCATCGA
>CAZDAF010000074.1:0-12305 GCA_964503115.1 uncultured bacterium | reverse complement strand
CGAAGACGTGTGTATGAAAACGCCGTTATGGGGTGTAAGGGCTCCCCCGATGACGTATATATTTCCGTCCACTACATTAGTGGATAAGCCCGCCGTGGGTATGGGGATATCGCCTTCCCGGGTCCATATATCCGTCACTGGGTCATAGACTTCCACGGTTGAATATAAAGGGCCATTGGCCGAATGCCGCCAGCCGCCAATGGCATAAATCTTCCCACCGACAACCCTGGTGCCGAGCAAGTACCTGGCTGTTGGCATAGGTGCTTTCCTTGTCCACGTGTCGGACAGCGGGTCGTACGCCGACATCGTGGAAAGCCCTGCGGAACCACCCCATCCCCCAATCGCATAGATTATACCGTCCACTACAGATGTGGATATAAACGAGCGTCTTGTGGGCATGTCGGCTTTACGAGTCCACGTATCGGTGGCTGGGTCATACGCCTCCATAATGCAGAGTTCGCCTTGCCCGATGACTTGTCCTCCGATGACGTAGATTATCCCGTCCACCACACTTGTGGACATCCAGATCCTTTGAGTAGGCAACCCGGTCTTCTCCGCCCAGTTGTCGGTAGCCGGGTCATAGACCTCCACCTTAGAAACGGGGGGCATACTTACCGACCCTCCACCAATGACGAAGATCTTCTCATTCACCGCGCACGTGGACGGAAAGTGCCGTGCCGTTGGCATGTCAGCTTTCTGTGTCCATGTGTTTGTCTGCGGATCATATTCATCTACCCTCCTAAAACGACTATCGCCTCCGAAAGCATATACCTTGCCGCCCACCACGCTGGTTGAAAAGCCGTATCTCACTGTCGGCATATCAGCTTTGTGCATCCAGGTGTAATCCGCCTTCGCCCTTCCGCCGCCCAGTACAATAGCGACTACAAATCCCACCAACACAAATCTCATTCTGTACTCATTTAACCGTTTCATTTTGCTACCCTTTCAAGAATTGCTTCCAATGTTCATTTTCATGGGTTGATGGGCCGGCCTGGCAGCTCCTCGAATAAATGCTCCGCAAGGATGATCAGGTCCTGAACATCGACAACGCCGTCCCCCCAGGGCATCGGGCCGATGTCACACAAGGGATAATCTTCGCCCCAATGGTCCACCATGATGCACATGTCCTCGGCATCCACAATTCTATCGCCATTGAAGTCAACGATGGGGAGAATAGGTGCCTTCCACAGGTCGCGAGCCCCAAACCCTCCAGGCTTTGGACTCTGTCCAAGGGTGATCCTATGCCAGTCAGAGAAGTAGAGCCAACGGCCATCACCTGAAATACTCGGGCAATTGTCCCAGTAGGGCGTGTTGAGTGGCGGTCCAGGATTCCACGGTGCTCCCCAAAGATCATTCCTCGTTGGTCGCTGGGTCACCCATACGTCTGTACCGCCGTAGCCACCTGGCGGGTAAGGACCGTTTGGGTGGCTGGAGAAGAGGAGAACGAGGCCGTCCGCTGAGATGCATAGGGCAGCCTCGCTGGCCGAACTGTTGACAGGCGAGCCAAGGCTCGCCGGCGTACCCCACTGTTCATCCCGCGTCGCACGTCTTGCACTCCATAGGTCAAAACCTTCGGCTGCACCGTCTGAGCGACTGAAAAAAATCTCCAGTCCATCAGATGTGATAGACGCTGACAGCTCGTGACCGGAACTATTAATAGGTGGCCCGAGGTTGATCGCAGGCCCCCAAGGATCGGATAGTGTAGACCTCCTGGTCACCCATATATCGCAACCTCCATGTCCGCCGGGGCGCTTTGAGTAGAAGTACAGTTCCAGGCCATCCGGGGAAATCTGCGGAAGACCATCCTCGGAGGAGCTATTGATCTCCGGCCCAAGCATCGCCGGTTCTCCCCAATCATCCTGCTGAGTCGGACGTGTCGCAACCCACAAGTTCCATGTGTTCAGCATAGGCGGGCTGAATTCGAAATACAGTTCCAACCCGTCGACGGATATTGTGGGGCCCATTTCCGCCCCCGGACTATTGACCGGTACGCCCAGATTTGTGGATTCGCCGAAGGTGAAATCTGCCTTCGTATTTCCACCAAACATAACAACAGCAACCACAACCATGATGGAGATTAACCTTCTTCTGTACCCATTCAACTGTTCCATTTTTCTTCCCTTTCAATGAGTTTTTGTTGCTTTCACACTCTTCTTGGGGGAAACATTCTCGATCTTGCGCGAAATATTCGGTTTTTTAGAAAAATTCTGGAAAATGTTGGTCTGTCTCGTTTATAAACCATTGAAAACACGTTGTTTATTGCTTATACTGAGAGTGAAATTCTCTGGATGGGTAAATCGTGAGACGCGATGATTATACAGATATTGGTGGTACGGGAGGAGCCTTCCTCACGACTCACTGGTCCCTCATTCAAGAGGCCGGTTCAAGCGACGAACATAACAATCAAGTCTTGGTCAGCCTGCTGCTGAATCGCTACTGGAAACCCGTCTATTGCTATCTTCGGCGTAAAGGATACAACAACGAGCAGGCAAAGGACCTCACCCAGGGCTTTTTCCATGAAGTCGTGCTTGGACAACACCTCATTGAAAAAGCCGAAGCGGCCAAAGGACGATTTCGGTCTTTATTACTGATTGCCCTGAATCGATATATAGGTGATGTTCACGAGAAAGAAACGGCCCAAAAACGGGCGCCCAAGGGGCAGCTTATTCCTCTGGATGTGATCGCGCCTCCCGAAATACCCCAAAGTATTACAGAATCGGCTCCAGAACGGACCTTCGATTACGCCTGGGTTTCGTCGTTGCTGGAACAGGTGTTAGAAAAAGTGGAGCGCGAGTGTCGCGAGGACGGCAAAGACGTTCATTGGGGCATTTTCTGTGACCGTGTTATCCATCCTATCATGGATCGGAACACTCCTCCTTCGCTCAAAGAGATCACAACCCAGTATGGAATCTCAGACGAGTCTAAGGCATCCAACATGATTGTCACCGTAAAAAGACGCATTCAAGTAGCTTTGAAGCAATATTTACGCGAATCTGTCACATCGGACGAATACCTGACAGGCGAATTAGAGCAGATGAGACAATTCTTTCCAAAAATCGCGCAAGATTCCGAATAATTCCCCAACGTTATAGTAGCGTTAGTACACATGGCCGTCTGTAGGACCTGGAGTATCATATGGTGGATAAGCGTTCGATATTTGGACTGGAACCCGATCAGTTGGATGAGCTTCTTTCTGTCGTCACCGGCGATATAGATGGAGCTGAACACGATAAGGTGGAATCGCCTTCATCAGATAATGCCAACTCTCCTAAGAAATCCCAAGTGGCTTCAATCACAGCCTCTTTGCACGGATCTATTGAAAAATCCGGCAGCCAGGTCGGACGCTATAAGTTGCTCCATGCTTTGGGTGAAGGGGGGATGGGCATCGTTTTTCTGGCCCAGCAGAAGCATCCTATTAGACGACAGGTGGCGTTGAAAGTCATCAAGCCCGGCATGGATTCGAAGCGTGTGATCGCCCGCTTTGAGGCCGAACGACAGGCTCTTGCCCTCCTGGATCATCCGAATATTGCGCATGTCCACGATGCCGGGACAACCGAGGCAGGCCGACCCTATTTCGTCATGGAGCATGTTAAGGGCTTATCGATTATCGAACATTGCGATCGTCACAAGCTGACGATCAAAGAGCGGCTGCGACTCTTCCAGCAAATCTGTCTGGCGGTTCATTATGCCCACCAGAAAGGGATTATCCATCGCGATATCAAACCGTCCAACATCCTGGTCTCGCTCCAGGATGACAAAGCGACTCCCAAGATTATCGATTTCGGCGTCGCCAAGGCGATTGCTCAGCCACTCACCGAACGAACTCTGGCGACGGAGGAAAGCCAATTACTTGGCACGCCGGAGTATATGAGTCCCGAGCAGGCCGATATGGCGACCGAGGATATCGATACCCGTTCGGACATCTACTCTTTAGGCGTATTGCTGTATGTCCTTTTAACCGGTGTCTTGCCGTTCGATTCCGATACACTTCGTACGGGCGGCATTGACCGGATCCGGCAGATTATTCGAGAAACAGATCCCAAGACACCGAGCACACGCCTGACAAACCTGGGTGAGAGTGCTGTAAAGGTTGCACAAAGTCGCCGGACGGATTTAGGAACGCTTGCAAAAAAGCTCCATAAAGAGCTTGAATGGATTCCCCTCAAGGCGATGCGCAAGGAACGCGCCGAGCGTTATCGTTCGGCCTCCGAGCTGGCAGACGACATCGAGAACTACTTGAAGGGCGATCCGTTACTGGCCGGACCACCAAGCAATGTATATAGACTCAAGAAGTTCGTCCGAAGAAACCGGGCGTTAGTTACTGGCGTTGCAGCGGTACTCATTGTGCTCATTGCCGGAGTCGTTGCTTCAACACTTTTCGCGCTCCGTGCCCAGCGACAGGCACGAATTTCGAGCGACGTGAGCAGTTTACTTCTTGACGATCTTCTTGCCTCGGTCGATCCGGCCAGAGGCAAGGACCGGGATGTAACTGTTCGCTCATTCCTCGATACGACATCCGAAAGCCTTGATGGAGGTAAGTTTAAAGATGAGCCCCTGGTTGAGGCGTTGATACGCAACACGCTGGGAAGGACATATCGAGCGCTGAGTGAAAATGAGGCGGCGGAGCCGCATCTTGAACGCGCCCTCCAAATACGCCAGGAACATCTTGGTGCCGATCACCTGGATACGTTGGGATCTTTAGGTAATCTGGCCTGGCTTCGCAGGGATCAAGGGCGAAATCAAGAGGCGGCAGAGTTGATTGAAGAAAACTTGCTAATCTCTCGGCGTACACTTGGTGACGAACATGTCATGATGATGAGCCTCTCAAATGTTCTTGGCATTATTTATACCGACCTTGGTCGTTATGGTGAGGCCGAGCAGTTGTACGTAAAGAATATTCCGATTGCGATGCGTGTGCTTGGGGAGAAACATAACCTGAGTTTTTTTTTGGTGGGTAATCTTGGGTGGGTGTATGAGGTTCAGGGACGTTACGATGAGGCCGAACGCCAATACTTCGAGGCGCTAAAATTGCGTGAAGGCTTTTGGGATGATGAGAACATGTGGACTCTGAACACAAAGAGCGCGATTGCTCGATTGTACATAGAGAAGAAGCAATATGAGAAGGCCAAGCGGCTGTGCCTCGATATCCTACCGATACAGCGCCGTGTGCTCGGTGACGAGCACCGGGGTACACTGTTTTCGAAGGGCCTGCTCGCTCGAGTGTTTACGCATCTGGGCGAATACGCTAAGGCCGAAACCTTGCTCATGGAGGTGTTAGATGCCAGGAATCTCAAGCTGCGCAAGGACCATCCCTTGACGCTAGTGACCATCAACGATTTAGGTGTGCTCCGTCGAGAGCAGGAACGCTATGAGCAAGCCGAGTTCTTACTCAACCAGGCCATCGAAGGCAGGCAGCGTGAGTTGGGAGACGATCATCCGAACACGCTGGAATCCAAAAACGACCTAGCGGTGCTGTACAAAGAGCAAGCTCGGTATGAGGAAGCAGAACCACTCTTACTCGAAGCCCTCGAAGGCCGCCGTCTCAAACTCGATGACACTCACCCCCACACGCAACAGTCTTTGAACAATCTCATCGCCCTCTACGAAGCCTGGAACCAACCGGAAAAAGCCAACGAGTGGCGAGCAAATCTGTCGAGAATGGAAACTGTAGAGTAGAACAGTAGAAAAGGCACTCCGGATAATCATCCAGCGGAATCCGTACTCTCGACCACAGATTTCTCTTGGATGAGTTCCTGGATTTTGCCGCGAAGGTATTTTTCGCTTTCCGCTCCCTGCCAATTCAGTTCCCCGTACCACCAGTAACGGACATAGCCCTTCTTATCGATCAGGTAGATGCTCGGCCAGATTCGGTTGGCCCAGGCATCCCACATCAGGCTGTCGTTGTCGATGGCGATCGGGTACTTCATACCCGCCTCCACCGCCTTTGCTTTGACCCTGTCGATTTCCCGTTCCTGCTCGGTCTCCGGCCGGTGAATGCCGATGACCTGGAAGGCGCCCGGCGGAAAATGCTCCCGCCATTCGTTATAGTACGGTAGAGTGCGGATACAGTTGTCGCAGCCAAAGGCGTAAAAGTGAATCACCGTCACCTTTCCAGCCCGTTCAGGTTTATCGGATTCGGGAGGATTGATCCAGGTGTCCACATCGAATTCGGGAGCTTTGCAGGCGACAATTCGCACATTCGACAGATCGAACGGTTCTCCCATGAGTTTTCGCAGGGCGCGTTGCTGAAATCCGTTTAAAACAGCAATGATACTCTTTTCAGTTTCATCATGCACGATCCGGATCGATGCGGCTTTACGCGACTCGGAGAAATCTTCCGCATCTCGCTGCAATGCGACGAGTTTGTTATACGAGATATTCAAAGCCATGCGAATATGCTCGATTTGCTCGGCGGACAACCCCAGCTTCAAAACCATTTCCGGCTCAAGTATGACGGAGATGCCCTCCGCTTGCCGGGCCAGTTGATTGAGTCGTTCGAGTTGTTGACGCGAAATAATCCGTTCGAGGTTTTGCTGTAATTGTTGAACCAGCAAACCGGCGGCATTGTTGCGCTCCTGGACCGGTACGTCGCGCAAGCGCCACAGGGGTAATTCGACGTTTTCAACCGCCCGCTTTACCTCATTGACCTGAACGGTTGATAAACCGAGTTCCTGCTGAACGTCCTCCGCCCGCACGAGGGTCGTCATCGGATGGGGGATCGGGATCATCCTGTCCATCGAGAGCGGAACCGGCGACGCGGCCCGGCCGACATGACCCAGGAAGGTCATAATGATCATAGACACCGATAGCAGACGCCGCATGGCGCCGGCGATGTTACGTGTGACTGGTGCGTCGGCAACCGTGGTCGGGCATCCGGTATCATATTGGTATTCGGTAGGATATCTGTCCATTGATCTTCATCCAAAGAATATTTATGGCTTTCGTTCTTGCCCTTCAGTGCATACTCCGCCAAGAGGCCGATTGTTCTCGTCGCGAGAAATGGATGACTTGCAAGCTACCCCATTTCAGGACATGGGAATTGCTTCAATGGTAATGCGGACTACGCGAACCCGCTTAGTTCCGGTCATCGACGAAGCTGAAATCGGGCGCAGAAGACGCGCCTCTGTGCATACACAATCAGAAAGAAGAAAAGGCAAAACCATCCGGAAACAACTGTAATTCGCACTGGTGTGAAGAATCGCGCCCTACTACTAAACGGCAAAGACTGAGATTCTTCGCTGCGCTCAGAATGACATACCTATGTACCGTTGTTGTATTATGGTGTCTTAAGCTTTCGGATTCATCAGCCGGCCGATGAACAGGATGCTGCCGGACTGGTTGTCGCGGATCAGGAACAGGAACGGATGGTCGGCCCGAAAGACCGGCGGCCGGTCAGTTGGGACCATAGAGGTGAGTCTCATCGTGACGGCCGTCGCGGCGGCGGCTTCAGTGCCTTCCTCGTTCACATCCACGTAGGCCTTGTGAATGACCGCAGAGATCGCCAGGTCCCGCTTGCCGTTCATGCCGGAGAAATTCGCGCTTCTTGAGAAGGCGTCCGCCATTCCCATCGCTTTTAAGACAGCGGCCAGACTGAATTGACTCGTTAACTTGAACTTCGGGATGGAAACGATCACTTCGCGCTTGCCGAGCTTGCTCTGCCATTCCGTTACCTTTTCCAGCGTCAACGATTGTTCCAATTCGCCCAGTCCGTCGAGTTCTTTCGGCAGCAGGACGATCATCGACAGCTCGTTATCCACATAGGGCAATTCAAGTGCCTGCAAAGTCTCCGTTTCCATGTAATTGAACTTCTTTGTCTGGTTCATCATAGGAACATCAATCTTTTTCCCGTCGGAAAGAGTAAACGGCGCTTCTCTTGTTCTGTCCTCTCTGAATTGTTGCGCCCAGTTGCCTTTGAAGTAGATCGCGTTGGTCAAAACGAGCCTCGTCATGGAATCGAGCACACCTTTGGGGATAAGATTTTTGATCTTCTCGTTTGTTTTTTTCTCGACCCATGCGTTGATGGTTTGCCGCGACGTCTCGGTAGCCTCGACGAAATCGACTTCATTGAGCCGCCCGCCATAGTGCGTTTCGACAAGCTCCAGAAATTCCGCCAGAAAGCCATAGCCTTTCTGACCCCAAAGGGCATTGGCGACGATGAGTTCGTAAGCCCCGTTTTCGCCCCTGGCGTTCAGGTCCTTGACGAGTTTGCCGAATTCCGTCGCAAGCTGCCGGGAATTCAGATGGGAAGGGGGCTCGCCGATTGGGAAACGCAGCACGTCGGCCATTTGCTCTGCCGTTCGGCCTCGCGCCCCGGCATAGGTCATCGCCAGGGCCGTCGAGATGCTATAGGGCGAGAAGAACAAATTTCCGTCCGCATTTTTCAGCTTGGCATAGAGTTCCAGGGCAAACGTGTTATTTCCCTGAACGATCGTGCCTTGTTTGTCCGAATCATCGTTCGCTGTCGTGTTTTCCGCCGCTGCGCAACCGCCGACGATCAACGCCGCGGCTATCAATACGAGGCACCATTGAAAAGTTTTCATTTTGATGTCCTTCCTAAAAAACAATTTTTATTCGATCCGATCTATATTGGTTATGATGCGAGGTTACGTCCTTTGGTTGACAATCAATCCATTAAAACAGCCAAAAAACATCAAAATTTTCAATAAACGCGTATGACCACTTTTTGGGATGGTTTCTTTCACCCCTGAACTTTTTTCCAGTTTGATTGACAATACGTAGCTTTTTGTGTAGTATAATGGAATAGAAATATGCTGTAAAAAGTCTTTTTTTGAGAGGTGTATTATGAGCTCTGAAAAAGATGATACGTTGCGACGGTACAGGTGGCATATCCTCGTGATTGGCGTCGCTTTGGTCATTGTCGTCCTCACCCTCTTCACGAACATCTTTCAGAATGTCCGGACGGATTTGAACCAGCTTCTATTGGTTTTCGGCATTTTGGTCTTTATCAGCGCGTTAATGGCCATGATCTCGCGTTTGTTTAAGATTCTCGATGTGCTTAAAGACAATAACACGAACATCGAAAAGGTGGCCGGGAGACTGGAAGCCATTAGTACGGAACTGGCCCAGATCAATCACAGCACGCGCGTCAGTGAAACGGCCAAGGCCATTGCCTTCCGGGATGTGGACCGGCAATCCCTGCGGGAAGCCGTGTTTGACAAGCTCCAGCAGCAGGATTTCGGGGCGGCCAATGAAATCATCGCCGAGATCGCCGAACGTCCTGAATACCGGGATCTCGCCGAGCAGCTTCGGGCACAGTGCGATCGTTATCACGATGCGACGGACCAGGAAAGAGTTCATCAAATCATTGTACACATCGAGAAACTGCTTGATGACTACCAGTGGGTCAGGGCCAGCGCGCAAATTGAGGGATTGATTAAAACCCATCCGGAAAGCGAAAAAGCCAAGGCGATGAGGCAGGTTTTGTTCGATAGAAAACAGGCCCGCAAGAAGGTCCTGTTAGCCGCCTGGGACGATGCGATACAATCCCGAGAGACCGACCGCAGCCTGGAGATTCTGCAAGAGCTTGACTCCTACCTTACGCCCAATGAGGCTCTGGCGTTGCAGGAAGCGGCTCGCGATGTCTTCCGGACAAAACTCCATAATATGGGCGTGCAATTTGCTATTGCCGTGACCGAAAAGCGATGGACCAAGGCGCTCGATGTCGGCCAGCAAATCATCAAGGACTTTCCGAACAGTAAATTATCGGGGGAAATTCAAGGGAAGCTGGACGTCCTCACTCAAAACGTTCAATTGCAGCAAAGCTGAGAGATTCTGATTCATTTCATTTAGAGTTCGCTTACGCATGACGCTCCGCATAGGTCTCCGGGATTTAGCGTTTCCAATTTCTCCTCCTTGCTATGGTCCGAAAAAATACTGAAAAATTATATTATTTTGGGTTTTTCGACTTGACATGCAATCCATTTGACAGTAAGTAAGCCGTATCATAGATGTACATATTTATGAAGTAGGATCGCCAATCGTAAGACCATATTAATGCCATGTTAGTATGGACGGTTGGGATGATGTAGGAGACATTAGGGTTGTTGGAAATGAAAGGAGTCAGGGGTTATGGTCAAGGGAGTGAAAAGAACGAGTATCTATGATGAAATCGGATGGACGGGTCTTCTCAACGTCGTCTGGAGTTCCACACCGACTCACATAAAGCCGCTTGCTTTGCCTTACGGTCTGTGTGTTTACAGGCATGCGCTTAAGGCCAGTTCGACGTTGCAGCAATTGCTCGGCCTTCACACGCGGGAATACATGTCTTCAAAAACATTCAGATTACTCAGACCAAGATTCCATCGTGTAAAACATGTGCTTCAGGCTTACGGGATCGGTATCTGAATCCTCGGACGGTTTTGATGTAACGTTCGTATCGCAGATCAACTCCTTGTACGAACCGCTCAGATACTCTCTATTGATGGGGGTGTTTACGGGAACGAGGGTAACCCCTTTGGGGGCGGATGGTTTTAAAAAGAGGGTTTGTGAAAGTACAAGGACATCGGGAGGCTGGGGTCCGGAACGCAAAAAATGAGCTGATCCGACACTGATCTTATCGAAGGTCGAATAACGATTGCGTTTTTATCATGGTCACCTGATCGGGATAGGCTGCGAACGTATGAATATGTAACTCGGTGCGCCGGGCCTCGAAATCGACATAGGAGAAGGGTTGAAGTCCATCCACTTCCAACTCGGGGAACTTGACAAAGACGCCGCGGTTTCGGGCGAAGCGTTCGAGATCAGTGTGGCTTTGCCGATAGAGATTGGGACTCATCTTCTCGACCTGAAAATCGGTGACGTAACTTGCTCCCTGGCTGAGGGTGCATTTATGCGTCCGCGGACCACGGAATTGGAATCGTTCCAGCAAACCTCGTGAGGGCAGCATTTGGCCGGGTGTGCTCACGACTTCCGTAAGACACAGGTCGCCCGAAAAAACACTGACCACGTGCGTACAGCCTGTGACCCAGATAATCGCCTCGTACTTTTCAGTGTTGATGTGCCGGTTGGCGTAAATCTGAAAAAGCTCCGGATGTAACGGTCTCTGGAAAAGACTGAACATGAGTTCCCCAACGGCGACATTGATCTGCGGTGATTCCATACATAAAATCCTAACACAAAATACTGGGTTCCGGTATGGCGTTATTATACCACAATAAGACAGGCAAAGCAAGGTTGATATCAGTACTGAAACGGGCGATATCCGGCCTTATGGGACGATTATGATGCAAGCACCGCACGTTCAAAGACTAACGATGTCCGACTTTCCGCGAAAAAAAATGTAAAAAATTGAATGTTCGTCCATTTTTTTTACCGAAAAAAATGAGCGGTAATAGAGACGGCAATAATATTGTAAAACGCATGTGTCCCGGCGGTAATACCAAAACCGCGAATGGCGAAAAGTGCCGCAAAGTAAATACCGGCGATCGTCCGAAAAACAAACTTGGTCAGGTTAAACGGATCGACGGAATTGACCTGCCCGCTGAAGAAATCGATATGATGGTGAGCGCTGAATAAGGCCGCTGAAATAAGCACCGAGAGCACAATGGCATTGGCATGAGAAAGCTTGAGCGCATCCTGAAATAACAGCATGAGAAGGCAGATGAGGACCAGTCGAAAAACCAGTTCTTCATAAATGCCGGCGCCAATGCCGGTAATGATATTCGCCAGAAGATGCCGCGGGGCCGGGGTCGCTCGGTTATCGGCGGTCAGAACGTGCGGACCCGGCTCGGCCATCGGAGGACCGGCCGGCCGAGGGTGCGTTGAAGTGACGACCTGGTCGTTGTCGGGCCGTTCCATAGGCGCTTGCGATCCGGTGGAACTGCTGAGAAACAAGGTCAGGACAATCAGCGGCACCGCGAGCAAGACGCATTCGGCGGCCATGGGTAAGACATCGCCGAACCAGAAACGCCACTGTTTGCCGGATGTGATTTGCAGGGCGATCAGGATCACCAAGACCGCCAACGGCGGCGCAATCCATGCGAGTTTTCCATGAAAACCCAGAAGCTCAAGCGAATTTTGCATCCACACAAACGCCACCACGCGAATGCGCGATTGGTTCAGCACGTCGGTATTAATGCGAAACGTCCCGATCTCATAAAAGACAATAAAGGGCAGTAAAAAGATGATCGCATAGATCGGACGAGACGTCCTCTCAAAATAAGAATCCCGCGCGAAATTGAACCATTGACTGGCGTCGTTTCTCTTTTTGCGTTTGCTTGTCTTTTTTCTTTTTCCCATGATCGTCTTTCGACGGTGCGTAGTCTGCTTTATACCGGTATCCTTAA
>CAZDAF010000073.1:0-12485 GCA_964503115.1 uncultured bacterium | reverse complement strand
GTGCCTTCGTCAAAGCCATCGCGAACGAGGGCGGTGCGGCCCAGTCGAGTTGGGGATATTTGGCAGTAGAAGTAAGCGGCTTGTAAGTGTCGATCTTTATAGCAGTATGATCTTCACTGTACCGGCTATCGCTATACACGTCCGTGGGACGTAACATTCCGTAAATAGCGGCCGTGAAAGTATACGCACCGCCGCCGCCATTCTCGCTCATCGACCACGTAGCGGTCTCTACACCGCACAGCGGGCAAAGCACGCGCTGGCCTCTATGAACACGACTACCGTTGTCCGGAATATCGTCCATACTTGTCACGTATTGATTATAGTCCAACTCAATCACGGTCTCCGGGCCGTCAACAGCCTCCTCGCCGACATAGACGATTCCAGGCTTGCAGCCGGGGAGAGCCGCTCCCAAAGCCGCGCCGCCGCACTCATCGTCATTGTCGATGGTGGCGGTCGCAGCATCGCCCGGAGCATCTATTATACGAATAGAGAGCTTCTCAAGCGCGTCAGTGCCGCTCCACTCGAATTTCATGTCGCCGGTTATTGTAGGAGCGACATAGTTAACACTGGCCGGATCAGTGGTAACAGTAAAAGTTCCACCGCCGGTCTGATCCGTGTTGGAAACTGCATTAGCAATGGGGGTAACGGTAATGTCCGGAATGGACGGATCCACCGTTACACGAATTGATCCGAGATAATCGTCACCAGTATCGGTTAACGGATCATCAGTGCTTGATGAGCTTGTTGAGCAGGCCGCTAACAGCCCTACCATCATCAGAGCTACTAACACAGCCAGCTTTTTTTTCCACATAATTTTTCTCCTTTCTTCACTAAATAGTGCCCTTTTCTTAACTTACTTCACAACTCATTCCTGGGTAACTTGTTCGGGAAACCACCGCGCTCCTCCATATGGCGTTTCCCTTCCGTTCCTTAACCCCGGTTGCTACGGGGGCATCAAAATTTACTCCACCACCTCCTTCTCGGTCAAGTTTTATTCACCTTCACGTTGAATCGATTTATGATAGTTGAATAAGTCCTTCCTTTGCAAGAGATCCCAAGAACTCCTCGACATCCCTCGCGGCTTGAGATTCGTCTACCTCATATTCAGACATTAACGCATCGATAAGTTTCCCCGCGTCAATTGATCCGTCCTTCCCCACTACCTTCCACATAAAACACCCTGTTTCATTCAAACTAAAATAAAACTTACTATCCAAATCCAAAAGCACGGCACTCCCATCCTCAAGGTCAGTGAAAACCACGGAAGGGTTAGCGGTTATCTTTTTTTCTTCAAAATTGCCGCTCTCCATCACTCTCCTTCTTTAATATATCCTTTCCCTTACTTACCAAACAATGAAGGATTTTCCCCTCAATATATCGGTCATTTACAAAAAGAATCTTCTTTACTTAACACCCACTTACCAAAACACCTTTTTTAAGGTATCTCCATTATAAACACATAAATTTGGGTTTGTCAAGCGCTTGGCAAAAAAAATTTATTTTTTTATTTTTTCCCTTCCCAATCCTTTTCACTTGGAATTTTACCCCCATCCCGCATTTTCGTCAAGTAAAGGCGCGGAATAGATATCATGTTGAAATAATGTTAATATTTTCAACCGGTTAGTCTTGTGTCGCCCAAACGCCTCATGGGCTAAGGGATATTGTCGGGCGACTTTTTGGGAAAAAGCGGCCGTTCTCGTAAAATTCCAAAAAATTCTTATAATCCCGAGTTTCTTGCAAAAACAAGGCGACCGAGTATGCTTCACCTGAGACAAGGGATTTAAATCCCTTGTCCGTCGTAACTTTAGAAATACCGGTGTTAAGCAAACCATTATTTTTTCAAGAAGTTCAATTTCGGTCGGGCGCCAAAATCGCGCGTAATCGGGATTGCTTCTGAATACCCCTTGGCTTATCCTCAGATTTCGACATGCACTATCTTGATGAACTGAACGAACGTCAGCGCGAAGCCGTCACCTGCTTGGAAGGCCCGCTGCTGGTGCTGGCGGGAGCGGGCAGCGGCAAGACGAGGGTCTTGACGTACCGGCTGGCGCACATTGTGGATAAGTTGCGCACTCGCGCCGTGCTGGCGGTAACTTTTACAAACAAAGCCGCCGGAGAAATGCTCGGGCGGGTTGAACGCTTGCTGGGCGCGCGCTCCGAAGGGCTGTGGGTATGCACGTTCCATGCGTTCGGTAACCGCATACTCAGGCGTGAAATAAGCCGCCTGAGACGCAACCCGTCTTTCGTCATACTGGACGAACAAGACCGGCTCGGCCTTATAAAACAATGCTTAAAGGAGCTTAACCTCGACCATACCACCTGGCCGCCTAAGTACGTCCAATGGTATATCGAAAACGCCAAAAGGGCCCGGCTGTCCCCCGGCGAAATGGCACAGCGGGCCGGCGGCATGAAGGAATCGGGCGCCGCAAGGGTTTTCGGATATTACGAAAACAGGCTGGTCGAAACGGGAGCGCTCGACTTTAACGACCTCTTGATACTTACGCTGCGCCTTTTCGAGGAAAACCCCGATCTGCTCGATAAATACCGGCAAGTCTTCAGGTTTTTAATGATCGACGAATTCCAGGACACCAACCGCATGCAGTACGACCTCATCCGCATGCTGGTGGGAGAAGAGGAAAATATCTGCGTTGTAGGAGACGAAGATCAAAGCATATACGGATGGCGCGGCGCGGACATACGCAACATCCTCGACTTCAGCCGCGATTTCCCTCGAGCACGACTGATTCGCCTCGAACAAAACTACAGATCGGTGGCCACCATACTCGAAGCCGCCGCGCACATCATATCCTCGAACTTAAACCGCATAGGTAAAAACCTCGTCTCCGTACGCGGCGGCGGCGATCCCGTCGTGCACTACCCCGCCATGGACGAGATGGACGAAGCTCGATATGTAACCCGAAAGGTGAAAGAACTCATCAAAACCGGCGTTCTTGCGAGCGATATAGCGATATTTTACCGCACCCACGCCCAATCCCGAGCGGTCGAGGACGCTTTCAGGCTGGCGGGCGTTTCATACATCATTGTCGGCGGCACCAGATTTTACGATCGTAAGGAAATAAAGGATGTACTCGCTTACCTCAGACTCGCCACCAACCCCATGGACGACACGAGTTTTCTGAGGATCGCGAACGTGCCGCCTCGGAAAATAGGGAAGGCTACGTTAAAACGTCTGCGGGAATTCGCCGCAAGCAAAGGAATATCAATGCTCGAAGCCTGCCGAAAGGAAGTTTCGGCCCTGCCGGCGGCGAAGCGCGTATCGCTGCTCGAATTCGCGGATATGATCGACGCGATAAGCGATGAGGCCCAAGGCCGTGGAGCCCCGGCGATGATAGACGCTTGCATGCTTAAAACGGGATACCGCAGTTGGCTGGAGGAAAAGCCCGGGATCGAATCGTGGGGCAGGCTGGAAAACCTCGATGAGTTGCTCAGGGCGGCGGAGGAATACGAGCGGGTGGAAGCCGAAGCGTCGATCGAGGGGTTTCTGGACGCCGCCGGCCTGCTGTCGGACATAGATACCGCTCCCGAAGACCACGGCTCGATAACCCTCATGACCCTGCACACGGCCAAGGGGCTCGAGTTCCCGGTGGTCTTCCTCATAGGCATGGAAGACGGCATATTCCCCCATATATTGAGCCGTGAGGATAATGAGGCGATGGAAGAGGAGCGCAGACTTTGCTACGTAGGGATGACCCGCGCAAAGGATATGCTCTTCATGACGAGGGCTACCACAAGGCGACTTCGAGGCAAAAACCAGTCCAACGAACCGTCTCCATACCTGCTCGACATCCCGCCGAACCTGCTGCGAATTGAGGGAGGGGCGCCATGGACAAGCGATAGCCCGTCCGACACGGAACCGGGCGCGGACAAACAAGTTTGGCGCTCGGATTCGGAGCAGTCGGATATATGCTATGACGAGACGGAAGTGGGATTAAAACCGGGAAGAAGGGTGAATCACCCTCAGTTCGGAGCGGGTATCGTGGAAACCATCGAGGGTCAGGGCGAAAAGACAAAGGTAAAGGTGTTTTTCCATAAAGCGGGCCACAAAACCCTCATGCTGAAGTACGCCCAACTCGAACCCGCCTGAACAATGGGCGGAAAGCTGCGAAGCGATTGCGTGATCGCCTGTTTACTTCTCAAGAGCGGCGGGTTAGTATAATAGCCGGGAGGTTCATTCATTAAGAATATGACACTTATACCTGAAGAACGAGATGTGGTGATAATAGGTTCGGGGCCTGCGGGCTGCGCCACCGCTATCAAGCTGCACCGGATGGCTCCCGATCTGACATCGAGGATTCTTGTGATAGAAGCGTTACGGCATCCCCGGGAGAAAGTCTGCGCCGGCGGCATCAACGGCCAGGCGTGGCGGCAACTCGACAGCCTGGGGATAAAGGTGGATGTCGATCGCGTTGAAATCGACCGGGCCGTCGTAAAAACCGCCGTCGGAGATATAGTTCTGGAAGCGCCGGGCGTATCGGCCATAGTCCGGCGTGCCGACTTTGACGCGGCGATAGCGGCTCATTTGCCCGAGATGGGTATCGAACTGTGCGAAGGAGTGCGGCTCGAAAATGCTAAAAGGGAAGGCTTGGGGATCAGGCTCGAAACGACGGCCGGGCCCATATTTGCACGGGCAATAGTCGGCGCCGACGGCGCGTACAGCGTCGTGAGACGGTGCATGTTTCATCAGGAGGATATTACCTACCTGCTGGCGATGGCCGAATGCCCGGCCAAGGGGCATTATACGCATTCGGAGAAGACCCTGACAATCGATTCTCTCAGGGCCGATGAGGGCGTGCCGGGATACCGGTGGACTTTTCCCTTCATGAACGAAGGTGAAGAGTGGGTCAATGTGGGAATAGCCGAATGGATATATCGGGGCGCAAATGAGTTGAAAAGACAGTTGATCAAATACATGGATAAACTGGATTTGGACTCCGGTAATGCGAGGTTCCGATTTTTTCCCGAGCGGCCTTTTCATCCTCGAAACCCCTTCTGCGCCCCGGGAGTGCTGCTGGCGGGAGAAGCTGCCGGCATAGATCCGTTCCTCGGCGAAGGAGTTTCTTACGGCATCAGATACGGCATATTGGCCGCCGAAACAATCGTGGATGCCCTTAGAAATAACGATTTTTCCTTTAAATGGCACATGAGCTCCTTGAAATGGTCCCGGCTGGGCAAGGAACTGATGGCCTGCCTGGCGGCTAACCGATTGTTTTACGGGAAGTTACACCGCCTTATGGTACAGATGATCGGTATGGACAAAGAGGTCGCTCGCTTGTTGGGCGAGGTGCTCGCGGGCAGACTCGAACCGACGGAGCGACTTGCGGCGAAAATCGTCGTAACTGCCGTAAGAAACCTGATAACAAGGGTGTTGCCGTTCTAGTAAAAGGCGGCTTTAGTGCAATCCCCTCAAACGGCTTGAACCTCCCCCGGCACGTACTCCATCTAAAAATCACACTTGGCTTAATAACGTCTGGATGCTATCATAAAGAGTGCTCGGCCCCCTCGTGAGGAGCCGAGCATAAGAGAGGTGAACGGAACAATTGCCGGCGCCCATGCGCTGACGAGTCTTCGATTAACAGGCGTCCTCCCGGCTCGTCGGTGAGAGGGCGGGCAGTTGTCCATTTACCATGGACGATTTAAGCACATTGTCCACGATCTGTCAATACCAAAGTGAAATTTTTTCAAAAAAAAGGGGGGCGATGTCATAGGGGTATAAAATATGGCGCATAAAAAATCCCCGACTTTGCCCCCGCTGGGAAAAGTTATCCGCGATCAGATGGCCGAGCGCGGCAGGATGAGCCTCAGAGACCTCGAAGCGCTATCCGGCGTCAGTCGCTCGGAATTATCCAACATTATCCGTGGCTTGAGAATGAGACCTGACCCCGAGGCCCTTAAGGCAATCGCTAGGCCACTGGGCGTCGACGCTCGTTACCTGATCCTGCTGTCCACCGGTATGAGCCTGAAAGACGCTCGCGATGTGATGAAAAAATACGCCCCCGAAATAACTTACTCATTCACCGGGGGCAAAGCCCTTCGAGCGCGCGAGAAAAAAGCCGCAAAATACCTCGACAGGATAAGCAGGCTTTCTCCCGAAGGAAAAAAAGCCCTTGATATGATCCTCGAAGCGGATGAAGCTCGACGAAGAAAAAAAACCTAGTCGTTAAGAGCAACTTCCTTAAGGCTGATTCTGTGTATTTCTAGCAAGCGCGCCATTTCATTGTCCGAAAGCCTTGATTTTTCACGAAGTTCTGTTCGCTTGCCCATCATCTTCCCCAGACCACGTACAGCATCCACCAGTGCCCTGATAAGCACCCCCAAAAGGCTCCATCGCCCCTCTACACGGGTGAATTCGCCCGCCGCGCCTATGCCCGATAAAGCTCCAAAAGACTGGTAAATATACCTCAGAATCGTATAAAAAGGGCTTGCTACTACCATGGACAATGGAAAAGTTTTCACCATCACCCAGACGCGGTTGCGTTCGACGTGATAGGCCTTAAGTTTCGAATAGGCTCCTGCGCCTGCGGAATATCGGTGATATACGCGCGCCTGCGGGGCGAAAATGCATTTCCACCCCAGCAGCCTGCCTCTCAACCCCAGGTCGGCGTCTTCGCCATATGCGAAGAAGTCCTCATCCAAAAGCCCCACCTCATCAAGCATGTCGCGTCGATATAACCCCGCGCAACCGCTGGGGAAAAGCGCTTCGGCATATCCGTCGTATTGCCCACGGTCCCGCTCGAGCCTTCCACGGCCCCTGTTGAGACCGTCTGGGTATATCAGGTGCCCGGTGTTGTCTATAACGTCGCGCCGGTCGTAAAAAAGCACCTTCGACGCCGCCATACCCACACGACCGCGTTTCTTTTCCCTATCAATATCAACGGCTTCCATCAACCTTTGCAGCCAGAACCTGTCCGCGACGGCGTCATTGTTGAAAAGCGCTATCCATTCGGCGCTCGACTGAGCTATACCGAGGTTGTTACCCGCTGCATACCCGAGGTTTCGGCCGCTTTCGATAAGCAACGCCTTGCCCGGCAGTTTTTTCCTTAATACCTCGAGCGAGCCGTCCGTAGAACCGTTATCCACCACAATAAGCTCGAAATCCCGCCACGTTTGACCCAGCAGGCTGTCGACACACTCCTCGACGTACCCAAGGCCGTTCCAGTTCAAAACAATGATGCTCACCCTCGGCAAATTACTTACCTTTCTTCTTCATCAGAATCTTCGCCGTTTGATTTCGATCCGGTAACGCCACTCGGACTCAGCGCTTCCGCCTTTGCAATAGCTTCCCGAGCCTCCACTACCCTCCCCTTTTGCCGGAGCATATCGGCAAGGATGCGCCATGCGGCGGGATCGCCCTCTTTTATCCGCAAATAGCGCCGGAGGTACTCGATAGATGCATCTACGTCACCCAGGAGATATTGAACGCGCGCCATCGCAAAAAGCGCGGCCTCAAATTCAGGATTTCGTGTCAACACTCGACTCAACTCGATCCGAGCAGCCACGAAATCCCCGGAATCCTCGAGCGCAAGCGCCAGATTTGTCCGGGCGCCGAGGTGGTCGGGGTTGAGCGCAAGAGCTTTGCGGTAAGCTCGCCCGGCTTCTTCCAGCTTTTTTGTGGCCCTGAGGACATTTCCCAGGTTAAACCATCCTGAATGATGCTCGGGATTGATCAAAAGCGCCCGCCTGAGATGCTCTTCCGCCGCCCGATAATTCCCCTTTCGCTCCTCTATAACGGCGACGTTGATCCTTGTGCGCCAGTCTGCCGGGTTTTTCTTCAGTATTTTCTCGAAATTATCGGCAGCCGCGTCAAAATCACCTTTTCCCATCGCTATTACGCCCAAGTTCAGCATCGGTTTCGAGAAGGTGGGCTTGATCTTCACCGCCATCTCAAGCGCTCTGTGGGCGGAGCGCAACTTACCGGCATCCAATAGCACCCGGCCCAAACCATTCCATGAACGAGCGCTATCCGGCATCCATTTGACGGCATGTGTCCACAGCATAACAGGCGTCGACCATTTTGCGGAATAGAACGCGGAACATGCGCCCCACAGAGAAATCATCAAACACATAGAGATAACCGCAGTCGCTTTGCTTATACGATGTTTACTTAAATACCCTATCGCCAAAACCGGTAGCGCCGTCAAAGCTCCCATGGCAAGATAAGCTCTCCGCTCGGCCACGGGGTCGGCAAGCGGCGGTGCTATCACCACTGAAAGCGACGCTAACCACCACAACAGCGCCAAGATTGATAAGGCCGCAGGTCTGGAAGCGGCGCTCCTGAAAAAATACAATCCTATTATCCCCAAAAACACTACCCCAACACCTAAATAGAAACACCAGGTCATATGCGCCGAACCCGGCGTAGCTCCATGATCCACGCCCATCCCGGCAGGCCATAACGCAAGCCTGGTATAAGTTCCCAAAGCCCATAGCGGCGTGCTCCAGACTCGCGTTTCTCCCGTCGACCACGATGTCGTGCCCCACTCCAGCTTGTGCGAGAAACGAAAAATACTCCAGATAAATAAAATTGCCAAATAAGGAACGCCAAGAACAATTTGCTTACGAAGATTCCCAATTTTACTCACTCCATCCGCAACATCGGCTTCTTTGCGTCCGGCAACCTGAATATATGCGCCTATCGCCAATATCGGCCCTACAATTGCCGTTTCCTTGCAGAAAAGCGACGCGCCAAGCGCCACTAACCCTGTTGCGTACCACCTCGCATTTAAGCCGTTCTCGAAAGTCTTAAAAGTGCACCAAAGACCGAAAAATACCAAAGCGGCAGCTATCAAGTCTCCCCGCGAGGATACATACGAAACCGTTTCAACATTCATCGGATGTAATAAAAATGCAATGCCCACCGCCGCCCCTGTCCACCACGTGACTCTCTCACTACCAAAATCCGCCCAAAACATCGCTTTTTGCCAGAAAACCGCAAGAGCTAAACCGGCCAGTAAGTGAAAAATCAAATTGGAGACATGATAAGAGCCTGGAGATATGCCGCCAATCAGATAGTCCAGTCGATAAGTAGCGGCAGGTATGGCCCTGAAAGGCCGTTTCGACACCGCATCCAAAAAGCTCTTTTTTATCGAGGGATTATCGACAATTTCGCCGTAGTCGTCGAAGACAAACCCGCCTTTTAACGCCGGCAAGTAAACAATGACCGTCACCAGCGCCGCTAAAATCACACTAACCGACTTTACGTAAGACCGCGTAAACAAAATCGTTCCCCAGCACTCCTTTCGCCATCAGATCCTTTTCCCTGCGCCATAAATCAACCAGCATCTCACGATCTTTCGGATTATTATCGTCAAAATTCTCCACTATCGCCTCGAGCAGCGGATGAAGCAGCGCTCCGCCGATATTCACCTTTTCCACCACCTCGAAGCGCTTTTCCAGAAGTGGCACGATTTCGTCCGATCTTGCCGCCTCAAACGGCGAATCTCGGCTTGTAGCGTCCAAAGGCGGCAGGTAAAGCCTCTGCCTCGACATAAAGCCTTTCCGTCGATTACGGCGGTATTTTCGCGGCATAGAGGCCAATATCCTGCCGGCTTCCCCTATCTGAGCCTCCGTCCACTGAAATCGAGCCGGGCCGACGTACTCATGCACCACAAAAAAACCGCCGGGCCTGAGCGATTTCTTCACCTCATCCAAAACATGCTCGAGATCGACAAGGTGATGTAAAATATTAACGGCAAACGCAATTGCATAAAAATTGTGCACAAGGCTTATCTTGTTCAGGTCCGCCTTAAATGTCTCGATCTCGCCATCTGCGCTTTCCACGGCCTGCTTGCATTTATCGAGAGCGCCTTTGGATATATCGAACGAGTGGAACTGATTGCACAGACCGATGGATACCGCGTTCAACTCGAGCCCGCCCGTTCCGCATCCCAGCACAAGCCCCGGCCCGTCGCCGGTGGGAAGGTGTTTCCGCATAAAATGCAGCAGCCAATAAACCTGCTCATCGCCGCTTATCTCGGCGTTCGCGAGGGCCTGAATGGTGCTCGAATCCAGCCATGTATGTCCTTTTTCGCCCTTTTTCCAGTGGGTTGCCTCTTTCTCGAGCAAATTCCGGTACCCGGCCGGCATCATTTCAGCTACGGCGCGCCGCGCTCTCAGCCCACCACGCCGAACGCCGTATATCAGCAAACGCGGGTACTTGCTCCAGGAACCCGGCATCGCCTATTTTCCCAGCACCGATTCATACGCCGCCAATAACCCCTCGGCGAGGTTTTTGCGGTTAAACAATTTCACCACTCGATCCCGGCCCATTTCTCCCAGCTTATCTCTCAAACTCTCGTCATCCGCAAGGGCCGCCACAGCCTCCGCCAACGCCGGGGCCGCCAGGGTTTCGCTGCCTCGCCAGGGAACATAATATCCCGCATCTCCCAGCAGCTCGCGGTTGGTAGCCGTATCCAGCGCCACGGTGGGCAGTCGGCACGCCATATAATCGACTATCTTCCCGTTCGACTCCGTAACGGCTATTTTAGGCGCCACCGCAAGGTCTCCCAGGTTCAAAAACCTCGGCGCATCCTCGTACGGAACCCTTCCGGGAAACGTCACGCAATCGTCAATACCCAAAGCCGCCGCTCGATCCGTATAGTACTCGACGCCCGGATAACCCATCGCCAGAAAATGGACTTTCGGGCCGTATTTCTTCTTCATTGCGGCAATGCTTTCGAGCAGCAGGTCGACGCCCTGGTACCTATTCAGGAGGCCGAGGAAGACGCATACCGGCTTGTTACGTGGTAATTCGAGCCGCTGAGCCAACTCATCATCGCGCGCAAAAGGCCTGAATATATCCACATCCACCGCATCCGGCGCCACGCGCCACGGCACGCTATGCCCGCCGGCCTCCCTGCGAAGCATGCAGCCGGAGCTTACCAACACCAATTTCGGTAGATTGTCTATGAATTTCTCGATCCGGCGGAACGCCGCAAACGGCAGAGAGCTTCGCCTGAAAAACCCGTGATGAGCCATCTCGCCCGAAAGGCTGCCCTGGTAATCGAAAACCACCGGTATGCCCAGAAACCCGCCCACAAAGCGGCCTATCAGGCATCCCTCGTGAAGATGCCCGTGAATAATGTTCGGCCCGAACCGCTTCGCTTCCCGAAGAGCGGCAAAAAACATCACCGCATCAAGAAAAAACTTCCCAACGTCCGGCCCCACCCGCTCCCCACTTCTCCATCCCACGTCCCGAAGACGGCGTATGTCTACGCCGGCAACATCCTTCCCCGCCGGATAAGTCAAAAGCAAAACCCGGACACCGGCTTCGTCCAGCGCCCGGATTTCCTCGAGTATCCTTACGTGACATCCCCTGTCCCCGAAAAAGGGTGTCGGGGCTATCATCATAACCTTCAAACTCATCCCATATGGGTTTCCTTCACCCGGTACGGCATTTTCGCCTGGGTCTCGAAATACGTCCTGACGCTCAACTCGCCCAGAAGGCCGAGCGCGATAAGCTGGATGCCTACTATCTCAAGCAAAACGAATATGATCATGAAAGGATTGCCCGTCATGTCCACTCCCATGCGCAACTTCATGTAAACCAACGCCCCGAACGCCAACACGCCGATCATAATGCTTATTATGCCCCACAGCCCTATGACATGTGTGGGCCGGGTGGCGTAGGAGGAAAAAAACCTCAACGAAATTATATCGAGAATGACAGGAAATACGCGGCCGAGGTGATATTTCGACTCCCCGGCGCTTCGAGGCCGGTGATTTACGTCCAACTCGACAATCCGGGCGCCCATCCACGCCGCAAGCGCCGGGATAAGCCGGTGCATCTCGCCGTAAAGCAACATACCCTTTATTATCTCGCGCCGGAACGCTTTCAGACCGCAGCCGAAGTCCCGTAACTTAACTCCCGTCTGCCACGACACCACCCGGTTGCCCAGCCACGACGGCAACCTTCTGGTCAGCCACGGGTCGCGGCGCTTGTGACGGCGACCGGCAACGACGTCCGCCCCATTGTCTATCTCCTCGACAAAACGCAGTATATCCGCCGGATCGTTCTGAAGGTCCCCGTCTATTGTCACGACCACATCCCCCTCGGCTGCGTCTATACCGGCCCGCAAGGCTATCGTCTGACCGTAGTTGATCGCCAGCCTGATAAGCTTTGCATTGCCCTTGTTCCAACCGGCGGTTTCGCTTTTGAGCTTATCCCACGACCCGTCCTCGCTGCCGTCATCGATAAAAATAACCTCCCAATCCCTGCCTATCTCTTCGAGCGCGGCATAAAGCTCCGCAGCCAGTTGGGAGATGTTTTCCTCCTCGTTGTAAATCGGTACTATTACGGAAAGCCCGGTATCGCCTTGTTTTTCTGCCGATTCCATGTTCGCTTAGACTAGAATATTTCATCCATAGTTTCAAATCAGTGCTTCGCACTAAAAAAAGGGACGCCCGTGAAGGGCGCCCCTTTTGTTAATGGGTTTAGTTAGATACCGATTAGTCGACCCAGATGAACT